>NZ_CEXBMR010000025.1:0-8120 GCF_982614295.1 Synechococcus sp. | reverse complement strand
CCCCATCACGGTTGCAGTGGGGTCGCCCTTGTGGGGGGAGGGGCTTACCCGCGCCCTGGCGAACTTTCATTGGCCCACCGTGGGGTTTTGTTTCTCGATGAGTTAGCGGAATTTCGCCGCGATGTGCTGGATCACCTGCGCCAACCACTGGAAATAGGGATGGTTCATCTGGCTCGGGCGCGCTTTTCGCAATTTTTTCCGTGCCAATTGTTGCTGGTGGCAGCTACCAATCCCTGCCCTTGTGGATGGTGGGGCGATCAGGTGCGCCCCTGTCGTTGCGGTGAGCGCTTGCGACGTCAGTACTGGTCGAGATTGTCTGGGCCGCTGTTAGATCGCCTCGATTTACAGGTGCTGCTACGGCCCTTGAGCCCAGCGGAACTAAGCGATGAAGGTAATCATCCTTTGCAGCAGAGCAGCATGGAGGTGGCTAGGCGAGTGCTGCTCGCAAAAGAGCGGATGATTGCGCAAAATCCAAAGGGCTTCAATAACGCTGAAGCACCCTTAGAAAATATGAAAGGCCGATTGAGGCTGCAAGGGCCAGCCAAAAATCTCTGGGTCGTTACTTTGGAGCGTTTATATCTGTCGGCGCGTAGTGCTGGCAAGGTGCTACGCGTAGCTCGCACGATTGCAGATTTGGAAAATTCAGAAAAAATAGAGGCTGTGCATCTAGCGGAAGCACTTAGTTATCGCCCCTTGGATCGTAAGCAGGCTTAGTTGTCACCCGTTTCATATGTTTCAACCCATGCTTGGCCTTTTGGCCTGGTATCGCAAGTGAGCGATCCATCGGGGTTGCTATGGCAATTACTGCTATCAAGCTGGCTTTGGGGGTCCCAAGGGTCTTGATCGTAAATAATCGATTGATCTAAAATTGTATTTGCATTGCAAGG
Source organism: Synechococcus sp. (assembly GCF_982614295.1). Taxonomy (NCBI): domain Bacteria; kingdom Bacillati; phylum Cyanobacteriota; class Cyanophyceae; order Synechococcales; family Synechococcaceae; genus Synechococcus; species Synechococcus sp. Next base: position 7,233 of record NZ_CEXBMR010000025.1, on the reverse strand, counting down.
GTTAGTAAAGCAAACGGCAATTGAGCAAATTAATCCCGATATTTTTAAACTTGATTTTAATGAAAAACGAATTACGGAAAGCATCTAACTAGCGGCGTCTGCGACGTTGCTGAGCTTTTCGTTTGTATTTTTCCACCGGCGTTTCGTGGTGGCGCAGGCGTTTGAGGTCGGCAAAAATCCCCGCTTTAGACACCTGGCGTTTAAAACGCCGCAGGGCCGATTCAATTCCTTCGTTTTCGCCAACGGTAACCTGGGTCATGCAGGGAAAGAAAAACGAACAAATATTTTGATAACCATATCAAAATGCCTACTTGGTTTTGGGCATGGTGTCTCGATATATGTACACATGGCCAAGGGCGCGTTTCCTGAACTGGCGTCGCATCACCTTCCAGCCAGGTTCCATTTTTAATTCAACAAAGCCACTGCCGCCACCGCCGGCCCTGGCCACCAGAAGAGCCAAGCCATCGGGGCTGTGACCCATCAAAATCGCCTCTCCAGCCTGATGGGAAACCGTTAGCCGCATTGCCGGGCCGAAATCAAGATTACCTATCCGCACGGAATAACCATTGCTATCGATGTAGCGATTGCAGATCCCAGTGAAATCAAATGTGCCCAGCAATGGATTCACAACTGTTGGCTTGTTCCCTTGGCGAGCAAAACAGGGGCGGCGATCCCGCACCTGCTCGTAAATATTCAGCTGGGAGTTGCTTCCATCTCCAATTGGAGCGGCCACAAGAATGAAGCGTTCAGCTTTCACCTCACCGATTTGAAACAAACTGGCATCTGCTGGCAAACAGCAAATGCTGCTGAGGCCAGCAACCGCAGCTAGCAATCTTTTTTTGAACTTGCTTCTTGTAATCACAAACAATGGGCAGATGGGCTGATCGTAGAAGTGCTTTGCTGCTTACGAAAGCTGGCTTAGGCCGGAGTGTTAAACCGAATAGCTACAAGAAGGGCTACGGCAGTGCCTGGTAAGCAGGCCGCAAGAATGGCGCTAGTTAGCCCCACCCCCAGATCTGGTTCCCCGTAGGCCAATTCGAATACGCAGCCGGTGCTGGCGATGCCACTGATGCAGGCCAGGGCCAAAAACAATCCGGCAATCGGTTTCATCGGCATAGCTCAGTTCAATGTTTGAACGTGAGAACGGTTTAAGCCCAGCTTCTGCAATTCGGTATTAAGAGACAGTTCATCCGTTACACGATCTACAAAAAGCACCCCTTTCAAATGATCGAGTTCATGCAAAATGCAGCGAGCTAACAATCCATCGGCTTTACGGCGTTGGGGTCTCCCCAGTTCATCGCGGTAGTTGATCTCCACCCTGCTGGGGCGCACAACTTGTAAATAAACTCCTGGAATGCTCAAACATCCCTCTTCATAGGTATCCAGTTCATCGCTAATTGTTGTGATTTCTGGATTGATCAGCACAAGGGGGGGATTGGCTGCTTCTTCAGGGTCTAAATCGATCACGAGCAATTGTTTTTGCACCCCCACTTGAGGTGCAGCAAGACCAATGCCTTTGGCGGCATACATGCTGCGCAACATATTGCGGGCTAACTCGCGAATGCTTTCATCCACCCGGCTAATGCGCTTAGCAGATTGCCTTAATTGCTCAGCACCCAAGGTGTGAATTACAGGTGAATTTGGCTGCTCATCGCCCTTAGGCACCAGCACTGTGGAGTTTTGGCGCTCCGATAAACGGGCTAAAGAGGCGAAATTAAGGGCCAATGCCTTCTGCAATTCTTCCGATCATTCTAGGCAGCACTGGTAGCGGCAAATGACAACACCAATCAATCTTCAAGCCATAGAAGTGGTGGCCGCTTGCCTTGTGGTTAAAGAGCCCCTCTTAAGTGCCGGCCGCTTGTTTTGGGTAGAGCAACGACCCGCGGAAAAAAATCGCAACACCTTGATGCTTCAACTTGATGATTTGCCCTCTCAGGAACTAACCCCTGCCCCTTTTAATTTGCGCACTCGCAATCATGAATTTGGAGGAGGTTTGTATGCCGTATCAGGCGATCAGGTGGCCTTCATCAACAGTGCTGATGGCGCTATCTGGCTACTGGAACTTGCGTTGGATATGCCCCCTAAACGGATAACAGCGCCAAGGCTTGATCAGATAGGTGGTTTCGCTGATGGCTTGATCGATCAGGCGAGACAGCGATGGCTTGGGGTGCTGGAAACCGAAGAGCGGGATTGGTTGGTGGCGGTGCCTTTGGCCGGTGGTGCTGCGCAACGTTTGCGAGGGGAAGCTGATTTCTGCGGCTATGCCGTTCTTTCCCCTGGCGGTAAAAAATTGGCTTGGCTCGAGTGGAATCTGCCTTGGATGCCGTGGGAGCGCAGTGAGCTTTGGTGCTCAACTCTGGGGGAAACGGGTGAATTGCTTGCTCCCCAGTGTGTGGCTGGTGGAAATAGCAACCCTCAATCTTTATTTCAACCCTTATGGGCATCTGAAGCTGAACTCCTTGTGGCATCTGATCGCAACGGCAACTGGAATGTGCAGCGCATCGCTGTTTTGGAAGGAAATGGCACTGCAGCGATTGCAGAACCGATTTCAGAACCGATTTTTATGGGGCCGCGCCAGGCGGAATGCGCTATGCCCCAGTGGGTATATGGCATGCGAACCCTTGCGATCGCAGGAAAAAGCCTGGTGGCGTTGTTTTGCGAAAAGGGCGAATGGCAGCTTTGCCAGCGGTTTTTAGATGCCAATAACAGCAGCCCATGGCAAACCATTGCCATACCCTTCAACGACCTTGCGGTGCTTACCGCTGAAGCGGATCGATTGGTTTGCCTCGCCAGTGGCCCCAAGCAGGCGGAAGGTGTTCTGCAACTTGAGCTCAAAACCGGGCATTGGATCCATTCAGCTTTGGGATTTGAGCGAGCCGTGGTGCCCAAATCAATTTGGTTTACCGGTGGCGATGGTGAGCAGAGCCAGGCCTGGTTCTACCCGCCTATGAGTGATTTGGCGAAGCCGGCACCCTTATTAGTACGCAGCCATAGTGGCCCCACGGCCATGGCCCGATCCGGCTTGAACTTGTCAAATGCTTTCTGGAACAGCCGCGGCTGGGGCGTTGTAGACGTTAACTACGGAGGATCGACTGGTTTTGGCCGCCAATATCGCCAGAGGCTTGATGGCCAATGGGGATTGTTGGATTCTGCAGATTGTGCAGCAGCAGCCAAGGCCTTAATTGCCAGTGGAGCCGCGGATCCAGCGCGCATTGCTATTGAAGGGGGCAGTGCCGGTGGATTCACCACCCTGGCGGCACTAATTAGGGAGCCGGTCTTTAAAGCGGGGGTTTGTAGGTATGCGGTGGCAGATGTGGAGGCCTTAGGGCAGCAAACCCATCGATTCGAATCTGGTTATGTGGGGCGCTTGATCGGGCCATGGCGTTGGCCGGGTGCTTCTGCGTTAACCAAACCGGTGCTGTTTTTCCAGGGGCTTCAGGATCGAGTGGTGCCGCCCCAGCAAACCGAAATGATGGTGAATGCCCTGCGGCGTGAAGGGCAAAGCGTAGAGGTGGTTTTTTTAGAAGCTGAAGGTCATGGTTTTCGCAGTGAGCTGCTGAAAGCCCAAATCCTGGAGAATACAGAGCGCTTTTTTAACCGCGTATTGCCTGCTAATCAAGGCCCCTAAATCAGAAAGCGATATGCTTTATATAAGTAATTAATTGCTGAAAAATGGCTTTCCGTTCTTCATTTGCTCTAGTTGCAGCAGTTACAGCATTAATTTCAGCTCAACCCAGTTTCAGTCAGGCTGGTATCGATAACAATCAGCAAAGGGCTGCAAATTTAGCCAGAGATACTGCGATAAAACTAAATGGCGGTTTGATTAAATACAGGCCAGCAGCATGCATGTTTGTTATTGGTGGCACCCCTTGCCTTGTAAAAAGCGACGCAAAGGGATTCCTGTTCCGCTTTGAAGGTGGCAGCCCTGCCTGGCAACAGTTGAAGCAGCCCCCCACCACCCTTACCGAAATTTTGGTGGCCCCCGGTGGCCGTGAAGTGGTTGGTACCCCCCTAAATAAAGTTCTTACCCCTGCAGCAAAGCCCTGAGGGCAGGGGCCCAGTTTTCGGTAACTCTTATTTTTTCGCGGCAAGTAAGGCTGAGGGCAATATTTTTTTCTTGATAGGCAGCTTCGTTACTAAACACTGTGTAGACAGGTTCAGTTTGGCTTGATTTGAAATACTCCACATTTCCAGCAGCGTTTTGAAATAAGGGGTCACCGGTTTTGATTTCTTGCCAATCTCCCTTTAAGCGTTCGGGATGTAAGCAAGCCAAAGGGTTGCCAGCAGCATCTTTTGGTATTTCAAGGCTACATAAATGGCGATGCACATTTAAAAATCTTGGCAAGTTCAGCTTCCCAGCTCGAGCTGATGTGAGCACATCTAGAAGCGTGTTGATCCCGATCCTGGTTTGCTTGCAGATTTTGGGGCAGATCACCCCTTGGGGCACCGGCCCCACTTCTAAAACCACTCCACAGGGCCAGGCCTGAATCATGAAACCGTTTTGCTTTGCATCAAAACCGTGCAGGTAAACGGGTAAGCCCAACGCGCCTTGGCAGGCTGCTGCGATGGCAAGATCTGCTTCACGATCTCCATAAATCACAAGGCAAGAACCCATCGACGCAGTGGTGCTGTGCACGTCGATCACCACCTGGGCAGGTGCGCTGCCCTTGGGGCCATGCATTGCGAGCAATTCACGGGCCCTTAGCAGTTCTAATTCTTGGTTTTCAGGATCATCGAGCAGATCGCTGCTGAAACTGCGATTGAGATCTCGATTCACATATCGCTTGTTTTGCAGGTAAGCAGCTGGATTGCCAATCAGGCTCACCACTTCAAGCCCTTGTTTTTGCAATTCCCCTGGCTGCTGCTGCCAATGGCTGTGCAACCAGGGGGCATTGCGTTCGTTGCCGTGGGTGCCAGCCACCAGCAAAACCTTTGCAACTGAAGAGTTTGCTACCACTCGTTTTACCGCTAGATGGTTATCCCACTTTGGCTAATTTCTTATCGGTTTTACCTACTCCTAGTTCTCGCAGTTCTTGGGCTAATCCGTTCAGCACCTGTTTGGCATCTCCAAAAATCATTGAGGTATTTGGGCATTCAAACAAGCTGTTGCGGATTCCGGCGTAGCCAGCGCCAAGGCTGCGTTTCACAACAAAAACAGTGGCGGCTTCTTCCACATGCAGCACGGGCATGCCGTAAAGGGGGCTTGAGGCGTCGGTGCGAGCTTGGGGATTAACCACATCGTTGGCCCCAAGCACGATCACCACATCGGTGCGCGGAAAGTCAGGATTTATGGATTCCATTTCAATTAGCTGGTCGTAAGGCACATCGGCTTCCGCCAAGAGCACATTCATGTGGCCTGGCATGCGTCCAGCCACTGGATGAATGGCATAACTCACTTCAATGCCGTGGCGTTCCAGCATTTGGGCTACTTCTTTAAGACTGTGTTGGGCTTGAGCCACTGCAAGGCCATAACCGGGCACAAATACAACCCTTTGGGCTTGCTCCAATGTCATGGCGCATTCCTCAGGGCTGCAGGAGGTAACACCGCTGTATTCACCTTGATCTGCGCTTTTTGCACTTGATCCCCCCAAAGCGCCACCAAACAAAACACTCGTTAGCGAGCGATTCATGGCGTTGCACATCACTTGCGTGAGGATTAAACCGGCTGTGCCAACCATGGCGCCAGCAACGATTAGAAGTTCACTGCCCACCACGAAACCCGCTGCGGCAGCAGCAACGCCGGAGTAGGAATTAAGCAAAGAAATCACCACCGGCATATCAGCTCCACCCACAGGCAGGGTTAGCCCCACACCCAACAAAAGAGATAACAATGCCAACGGCAGCAACGCAATGTTGTGGCCGCTGCACACCCACCAACCCAAAGCAATGGCGGCAACAGCAGTGAAGCCGTTCACCCAATGGCGAGCTGGCTGCAGCATCCAGGCGGGCGTTTGCAACCATTCCCGCAATTTGGCCATAGCCACGAGGGAACCACTAAATGTGATTCCACCCACCAAAACCGAAACCACGATCGAAACCAAGGCCAATAGGCCGGTTTGGGATGGCAGGGAAGCAGCGGCTAAAGCCACCAACAACGAAGCCATTCCACCGCAGCCGTTGAAAAGGGCAACCAATTCCGGCATGGCTGTCATCGCCGCACGCTGGGCCACCAACACACCAAGCACGCTGCCCCCAATTCCGCCCGCCAGCAGCCAAGGCCAACCCTGCAAGCCCTGCTGGAGCAGCAAGCCAAGCACTGCAATGGCTAAGGCAAGGGCGGCAAGACGATTGGCTGTTCGAGCTGAACGCACCTTGCCTAGCCCTTTAATGCCAAGGGCTAGCAGCAACACTGCCACTAAATCGAGGGGAGCGTGGGTGAAGGGCAACCAGCTCAAATTGCTAAAGGATTCGGTGCTGATCATTGGTCGTTGCGGCGGCGGAACATGGCAAGCATTCGGTCGGTAACAAGGAAGCCACCAACCACATTGAATAGTGCAAACCCGAGGCTTAGGGCCCCCATCGCTTGCAACAAAGGGGTTTGAGCTTGTGCGATTAGCACAATTGAAGCGAGCAGAGTGATGCCGCTAATGGCATTTGCTCCACTCATCAAAGGCGTATGCAAAGTGGGGGGCACTTTGCCGATCAATTCAAGGCCTAAGAGGCTGCCGAGTAGCAATACCCAGAGGGCCTCATTTAGGGAAAGTGCAGTGTTCATGGCTTTACTCCTTCGCCGAGGCTCCAATTAGGTACTAAATCAGTGCGGCGCAATACCCCCTCCAAGCTCACCAAACAAGGATCCAGGAGAGGGTCTTCTGGATCAAGCTTCATTTCTCCAGATTTTGAAATCAGCACTTCAAGCAGTGCTGCCACATTTCGGGCATAGAGGCTGCTGGCGTGGTGAGGCACCGAGGCTGGCAAACGATCAGCACCAATCACCAAAACGCCCTTGTGATTAATGGTTTCACCAACTTGGCTCAGCTCACAGTTGCCCCCCTGGGCCACGGCAAGATCTACAACCACTGCCCCCGGACGCAGCAATTCAGTGATCTCCTTTGTGAGCAACAAAGGCGCGGGCCTTCCCGGCACTTGAGCAGTACAAATAACCATGTCGATATCCCCAAGTTGTTCGGCTAGGCCCTGGCGTTGAGCTTCTAAAAAAGTGGCGGTGGCCTCTTTCGCGTAGCCCCCTTGTTCGCCGGGTACGCCTTGCACCGGGGGCTCAATAAATCTGGC
>NZ_CEXBMR010000024.1:6181-25001 GCF_982614295.1 Synechococcus sp. | reverse complement strand
AAAACCTAGCCGCCAGCTTGTTTTGGCCGGTAGCCATCCTTTTCCAGTGCTGCCATCGCAGCTGCCACCTGATCCCCTTGCAGCTCAATTACGCCATCTTTCAGGGTGCCGCCAGTGCCAGCAACTGCCTTGAGTTGCTTTAACAGCTGTTTTAGCTCCACTTCAGGAGCTGCCAATCCCTTGATCAGCGTTACAAGCTTGCCGCCTTTTCCCGCTTTAGTGCGCTGCACTCGAACTACCTGTTGGGCCTTTGGCAAAGCTTGAATATCAGGCCGCTGCAGGGCGCCCATATCACTGCTGAATTCCTGCCATGCCCCCTTGCGGGATTTTGATTCCATCTACCGCTCCAGGTTGCAAACCCCCTTTAATATTGACTATGGACATGCCTCCGATGAACCTAAATGTGGTGAATCTGCGTTTCGCAGATCCCCATGGCCCGGAAAGTTGCGCTGAAGTGGGCCTAAAACTAAATAATGCCCCCATCGGCCCAAAGGCCACGAGCACCTGCCGCCAAGGTAAGGGAGGCATTCTCATCGTTGAACCCTATGGCTGGCCACCCATAACCCCACCCGCTCCTTAGGCTGCAAGTAACTAAACGGCTGAACCGGTGATTTCAGTTGAATCTCTTTCAAAAGCGCAGCTAGATAAATCTGCGCGGCCAGATCAGCTCGGACGTTTTGGCCGTTTTGGTGGCCAATACGTGCCGGAAACTTTGATGCCAGCCCTAGCGGAATTAGAACGTGCGGCGACAGAGGCCTGGGCTGATCCAGCTTTTACAACCCGTTTAAATCACCTACTTAAAACTTATGTGGGTAGGGCAACCCCTCTTTACGAAGCGGAAAGACTCACCAGCCACTATTCAAGGCCCGATGGAGGCCCACGCATCTGGCTGAAAAGGGAAGACCTTAATCACACCGGTGCTCACAAAATTAATAACGCCCTCGGCCAAGCCTTGCTGGCTTTACGAATGGGTAAGAAGCGAATCATCGCTGAAACCGGCGCTGGTCAACACGGCGTTGCCACGGCCACGGTATGTGCCCGTTTCGGATTGGAGTGTGTGATTTATATGGGCGCTGAAGATATGCGGCGCCAATCATTAAATGTTTTTCGTATGCGCCTACTCGGAGCAACAGTGCAACCTGTTACGGCCGGCAGCGCCACCCTTAAAGATGCCACCAGCGAAGCAATTCGCGATTGGGTAACCAATGTTGAAAATACCCACTACATCCTCGGTTCAGTAGCTGGCCCCCATCCATATCCAATGCTCGTGAGAGATTTTCATGCCGTAATCGGCGAAGAAACAAAACGTCAATGCGCTGAAGCTTTTGGCCGCCTGCCTGATGTGTTGCTGGCCTGCGTTGGGGGAGGCTCAAACGCTATGGGTTTATTCCATCCTTTTGTGGGCGATACCAGCGTGCGCATGATTGGAGTTGAGGCCGCAGGCGATGGTGTTGCCACAGGCCGGCATGCCGCCACGATCACCCAGGGAAGGGTGGGGGTATTGCACGGAGCCATGAGCCTCTTATTACAAGATGAAGAAGGCCAAGTGATCGAAGCGCATTCAATTAGTGCAGGCCTCGATTACCCCGGAGTGGGGCCAGAACATAGCTATTTCAAGGAGATTGGCCGAGCTGAATACGGCGCCGTAACCGATCAAGAGGCCCTTACAGCCCTGCAACTTGTAAGCCAATTAGAAGGAATCATTCCAGCTCTTGAAACGGCCCATGCCTTTGCCTGGCTTGAAACCCTTTGCCCCACCCTGCCCGCCGGTAGCGAGGTGGTAATTAATTGCTCCGGCCGCGGCGATAAAGATGTAAATACCGTTGCTGAAGCCTTAGGAAAGCAAGCGCTCTAAACGTGCCGCCACACTGCGCACCGCAGCCTGGGCGGTGGCATAGGCCATCCGCATCGGCCCGATCAAAGCAACTCTGCCCTCTGCTCCACCTTTAGCCCGATAGGGGGCCTGCACCACCGCACAACCTTTTAAGGCGGGATCTGGATGTTCGGCGCCGATCCACACACCCCCAGGAGCCAACAATTCATGGGGATTAAGCAATTCATGGGGACGCTGCTCCACCAACTGCAGCAAGGGCCGCAAACTGGCGGTTTGGCTGAATTCAGGCTGGCCAAGCAAACCCGCTAATCCCATCGTGAGCGCACCCTCTGCCGAGCGATTACGGCGGCGGTTGTGGCTTTCCAGCGCTCTGCGTAATGGCGCCCCACTGCGCTGCAGTTGAGGTGGCAGAGATATCCAGGGGATTGAGCTGCCCCGCACCCCCGCTGGCTGTTCCAATTGTTCCGCCAACCAACGCTCCAGGGCCTCCAGTTGGCCAGCACCCTCCTCCGGTAAGCGCAGGTTGAGGCTGCTGGTAACAGCGGCGCTTTCCACTAAAAAAACCAACAAACGATCACCACTGGAAACCAAGCGCATCGCCTTAAGCCGCGGCTCGCCGCGCTGGGGCCGGGTAATCAAGCTCATCAAGCCAGTGAAATCTGCCAGCCGGCGTGCCAAGTGTTGCAATAAATCCTCAAGAGCAGCCCATTGCAGGCTTAATTCGGCCAGCTCTCGATCCAACTGTTGCGCCGCCGGGCCTGGCGCCGGTAGCAAGCAATCAACGTAGTGGCGATAACCCTTAGGGCTTGGCACCCGGCCGGCAGAGGGATGGGGCTGGGTTAATAAACCCTCTTGCTCTAGGGCTCCCATGGCAGATCGCACCGTGGCGGGGCTGGCATCTAGGCCAAAGCGTCGCACCAGGGTTTGGCTGCCCACTGGTTCCACCGTATCTACGTAGTGCCTCACCGTGGCCTGCAGAACTTGCTGCTGGCGACGTGGCAGTGGTTTCACAACTGTTGATCCAACCTTCGCTAATGCTACGAACTAACCGTGAAGTTCCAGCAAAGCGTTACCTAATAGCGGGGCACAGCGGAATCCACCTGCACGCTCCAAGCATCGATTCCCCCTTCTAAATTCCACACTTTTGTGTAGCCATGGGTTTCCATTAACCAGCAGGCAAATTGCCAGCTACGAATGCCGCCATGGCACATCACCACAAGATTTGGATCAGTGCCCAACAGTTGGGGCAAACTGCCAAGCCAGTTTTGCGAATCACTTAGCGGTAGATGCACAACTCCTGGCAATGCCGCAAGGGCCAGCTCTTCCAGCTCGCGCACATCAAGCAGCAACAGGGATTCCCCGGCTTCTAAACGCTGCGCCAGCTGCTTGGCTGAAACGGATTCGGGCAAGGCCATGGCGTACGGGGCAATCGTCTTCCAGGATGATGGATGCAACACCGCGCTCAAATTGCCGCGTTGTGGATAAATTCCGCCTCCCACCGATTTCCAGATTTACAGCGATCCTGCTGGCCATAAGCATTGGCCTAGCTGCCATTGGTATGGGCGGTTGGTGGTGGCTGCAACGCAGCAGTCCGTTGCATTTTCAAGCAGAACAATTGCATGAGCCCGCTGCTGCCAGGTTTTTACCCCGCAGTGCAAATCTGAGTTTCTATCTGCAACTAGATCCAAATCAATTGCCTGCCTACGGCCGTGCGGTGGCTCGTTCAAAGCAGCGAAATAGTGCAGCCAATGCCCTCACTAAACTGCGAGACGGTTTATTTGCCACTACTGGGCTTAATTACAACAACGAATTAAGCAACTGGATTGGCCCTGAGCTTGCTATCGCGCTCACGGCAAGCAGCAACAACCAAATCCAGCCCAGTTGGGTGCTTGCCCTCTCCAGCCGCACCTCAACGGGGGCAAGGGAATTCCTGCAAACTTTTTGGCAAACCCGCAGCCTCGCAGGTGGTGATCTCTCGATCAGCAGCTACAGGGGTCTTGGCCTGATCAGCAGCAGCAACCCTGAGGCCCCATTGGCAACCGCCTTAATCAACGATCAACTGGTGTTGGTTGCCTCAAGGCGTGATGCCCTAGAAGACGCCCTAGATAGCTCCCAGGTGGATGCACTGAATCAATCCAGTGATCCCCAACTCCAAAACTGGTTAAAGCAAAACCGCAAAGGGGTGGCATTGCTACGCAGTGATGCCACCGGCATCAGTCAATTGCTTGGGCTGCCGGCAAAGCTGGTGGCAGAAGAGCAAATGCAGCAATTAGTTGGATCTATTGCTGTGCAGGGCAGTGAATTGCAGCTGGCAGCACAAATCAGCACAGGGATTGATCGCAACGACCCCCCCCTGGGCGATCGAGCTAACCAATGGCTGCAGCAAATGCGCCACAGCGCTGATCAAATCAATATCAGCAACGCCAGCGGCAGCCTAAATTCATTTCTCACAGTGGCAGTAACGAAACCTGGGCCCCTGCTTAATGAATTGCAGCATCAAAACAAAGGCCCGCTACTGCTGGCGTTAATAAATAGCAACCAGTGGCTAGCTGCTACCGATGTAGCCAACCCGAGCCCAGAGGCTCTTAACCAACCCTTACACCTTGCTGGCTTTGATCCCACCAGTATCAACAGCATTGATGTGTGGAGTCGTTTATCCGGCCAAACCAACCGCGCTGGTGAACTAAAAGCAATTCTGGCTGGGGCCAGCGGCAGCAAGGCAAATGTGCGTTGGTGGAGCAACAACTTTGATGAATTGCAAAATCAATTACAAACAAAAGGGGTTAATAAAAAAGCACCATTTATCGATCCTCAAAGCGTTGCATTTTCTCAATTAGGGCCAAAACTAAGCAGAGATTTGCTGGGGCACTGGTCTTTTTGGCAAGGCTTACAACTCTTAGCCGCCCAACCGCTTAGCCCTGCAGTTAACGGTTTGGAGTACATGTTGGAGGAAGATAAAACCAGTCTTGATCTCAAGGCCACATTGCATTTCAGTTAACCCCATGGCTCGCGAACTTTTATTGATCCGCCATGGCATTGCCGTTGAACGGGGCAGCACCGCCACAGATGAAGAGCGGGCTCTCACCTCAGAAGGCAGGGCGCGCACGCGGCGGGTATTGGAGCGCTTAGAACGCTTGGGCCTTACCTGTGGCCCATTGGTAAGCAGCCCCTTGGTAAGGGCACGCCAAACCGGCGAACTTGCCCTTGAGCGAAAATTGGGGAATAGCCTTTCCTTTAGTAACTCCTTGGCACCAGGCCAAGACCCAATGCCACTGCTGCGGGAACTACTGGAGGAACCCTGGGAACGTGTTGGCCTTGTGGGCCATGAGCCAGATATGGGCCAACTGGCTAGCTATCTGTTGGGCTGCCAAACCCATAGCCTCCAGCTAAAAAAAGCCGGTGTTGCTCTACTGGCCTTAGATGAACCACTACTTGATCCTGGTGCTGCCCAATTGCGTCTGTTGTTAAGCCCCAAGGTGCTGCTAGACGGGGGCAAGGTGTAACAGATGGCTCTTGATAGCAGCGGTTTTAGTCCGGGTCTTGAAGGTATCCCCGCCACCCAATCAGCGATCAGCAATATCGATGGTCAGCGCGGGATTCTCAGTTATCGCGGCTACGACATCGCAGATCTCGCAGCCAAAAGCAGTTTTTTAGAAACTGCTTATTTATTAATTTGGGGCAGCTTGCCTGATCCAGAAAATTTGCGCGCTTTTCAGTACAACGTGCAAATGCATCGCCGGGTGAGCTTTCGCATCCGAGACATGATGAAGTGTTTCCCCGCCGGTGGCCATCCCATGGATGCCCTGCAGGCAAGCGCTGCATCGCTGGGGTTGTTTTACTCAAATCGAGCCTTAGATGATCCCGATTACATCAGCCAAGCGGTGGTGCGGCTATTAGCCAAGATCCCAACAATGCTGGCCGCTTTTCAGCTAATCCGCCGCGGCCAAGATCCAATTCAGCCCCGAGAGGATTTGCCCTACGCCTCAAATTTTTTATACATGCTCACCGAGCAGGAGCCAGATCCGCTTGCTGCCCGCATTTTTGATTCCTGCTTGGTGTTACACGCGGAACACACCCTTAATGCGAGCACCTTCAGCGCTCGGGTAACAGCTAGCACCCTCACAGATCCCTATGCAGTAATCGCATCTGCTGTGGGCACTCTGGCTGGGCCCCTCCATGGCGGCGCCAATGAAGACGTGCTGTTGATGCTGGAGCAGATCGGAACAGAAGATCGCGTGGAGGCTTACTTAGATCAAGCGATCGCCGAAAAACGCAAGGTTATGGGATTTGGCCATCGCGAATATCGAATTAAGGATCCCCGCGCCACGATCCTGCAAAAGCTCGCAGAACAGCTATTTGATCGCTTTGGCCACGACCGGATGTACGACGTAGCTCGCCGCTTTGAAACCCTTGCCACCGAACGCTTAGGCCCAAAAGGGATCTTTCCCAATGTGGATTTTTATTCCGGTTTGGTGTATCGCAAGCTTGGTATTCCTACCGATTTATTTACGCCTGTTTTTGCCATTGCAAGGGCTGCTGGATGGCTTGCCCATTGGCGCGAACAGCTGGGGGCAAATCGTATTTATCGACCCACCCAGATCTATACCGGCGAAATAAATCTGCCTTGGCTGCCCTTAGAGCAGCGTGGCGGCAACAACAAATAAACAACTAGGTCCACACTTGGGTAAGTTGCACTTATCGGATCGGAGCCATGGCCCCAGCCCCAGCCCTAACCCTTGATCTGGAATCAGGATTCCGCAGCCTGCTTGAAAGCGCTGGGGTAAGCCCTGGCGCCAGCAGGTTGCTTTGGTTGCCTTTACCAATGCTGCTGGTGCTTATTTCAGCAGTGGTGGGGGTGCTGGTAACCGTTTGGTTGGAGCGCAAAATTTCTGCTGCCGCCCAGCAGCGCATCGGCCCCGAATACGCCGGCGCCCTTGGCATTTTGCAGCCGATTGCCGATGGGCTCAAATTACTTTTTAAAGAAGATGTAGTTCCCGCTAGGGCAGACGGCCTGCTGTTCACCTTGGGCCCGGTGCTTGTGGTGGTGCCGGTGATCTTGTCTTGGCTTGTGGTGCCTTTTGGTCAACATTTGCTGATCAGCAATGTGGGGATCGGAATTTTTCTCTGGATTGCCCTCAGCAGCATTCAGCCGATCGGTTTATTGATGAGTGGCTACGCAAGCAATAACAAGTATTCATTGATCGGAGGCTTAAGGGCTGCAGCGCAGTCGATCAGCTACGAAATACCGCTTGCCCTTGCGGTGCTGGCGGTGGTGATGATGAGCAACTCCCTAAGCACCGTGGCGATCGTTGATCAACAAAACACCGCTGGAATTTTGAGCTGGAATATCTGGCGCCAACCGGTGGGATTTCTGGTGTTTTGGATTTGCGCCTTAGCTGAATGCGAACGCCTGCCCTTCGATCTACCGGAAGCGGAAGAGGAATTGGTAGCTGGATATCAAACCGAATATGCCGGCATGAAATTTGCCCTTTTTTATCTGGGCAGCTACATCAATCTGGTTTTATCGGCGCTGCTGGTGGTGGTGCTTTATTTGGGCGGTTGGGGCTTTCCGATCCCGGTAGAAACGCTGGCGAACTGGTTTGGTCAATCGGTAGACAACCCCGTTTTGCAGGTGTTTACAGGTGCCCTTGGCATCGTGATGACAGTGCTCAAGGCCTACTTGCTGGTGTTTATTGCGATCTTGCTGCGCTGGACGGTGCCACGGGTGCGGATTGATCAGCTGCTTAATTTTGGCTGGAAGTTCCTGCTCCCAATCGCGCTTGTAAATCTGCTTTTAACCGCTGCACTGAAGTTGGCGTTTCCAGCCATCATGGGTGGCATAAGCGCCTAGTTCTTTTTTGTTATTCCCCTCGCTGCCAATCCATGTTCGGCTTTCTTAAACAAGTAGGCGACTACACCAAAGATGCGGTAAGCGCCAGCCAGAACATCGCTCAGGGCTTATCCGTCACCTTTGATCACCTGCGCCGCAGGCCAATCACGGTTCAATATCCCTATGAAAAACTGATCCCTTCTGAGCGCTACCGCGGCCGCATCCACTTTGAATTTGATAAGTGCATTGCCTGTGAAGTGTGTGTGCGCGTATGCCCAATCAATTTGCCAGTGGTGGATTGGGTAATGAATAAAGCAACTAAGAAAAAAGAGTTGCGTAATTACTCGATCGATTTTGGGGTGTGTATTTTTTGTGGTAATTGCGTTGAGTATTGCCCAACCAATTGCCTATCAATGACAGAGGAATACGAGCTCGCCACATTTGATCGCCATAGCCTTAATTACGACAACGTTGCCCTTGGTCGCTTGCCCACCAGCGTTACCAGCGATCCTGCGGTAGTGGCCTTAAAAGAACTCGCCTATCTGCCTAAAGGTGAAATGGATCCCCACGGCGTTGATCCAACCAGGCCAAGGGCTGGAATTACGAAGGAGGAAGCCAGCTGATGCCACCAATTGCTGAACTCACAGAGCTAATTGTTTTTGTTTTCCTCGCCAGTGCAGTGGTAATCGGGGCACTTGGAGTTGTATTGCTACCAAACATTGTTTATGCCGCCTTCTTGCTAGGGGGCGTGTTTCTGGCGGTGGCTGGTCTTTATTTGATGCTTAATGCCAGCTTTATCGCAGCAGCCCAAGTGCTTATTTATGTGGGCGCGGTGAATGTGTTGATCCTTTTTGCGATCATGCTGGTCAACAAAAAAGAAGCGATGGCCGCCTCCCCTGGCACAGGCCTAAGACGCATTCTTTCCAGCGGGGTTTGCGTTGGCTTATTAATTCTTTTACTGCGGGTTGCATTCACTACACCTTGGGCTTTGCCGGGGCCAGCACCGATTGGAGAAGATGCTGTAATTCGCCTTGGTGAACACTTCTTTAGTGATTATCTGCTGCCATTTGAACTCGCTTCTGTTTTGCTGCTAATGGCAATGATTGGCGCGATTGTGCTTGCCCGCCGCGACGTATTTAGCACTGATGTGGGCACTGGAGAAGCGGTAGATCAAGCCTTAATTGAGAAAGCCCGCAGCCCATTACTTGTTGGCAAAAATATCAACCAAAAATCATTGGAAACCAACCCATGAACACAAGTTTCCTAGTTCCACTCGAGGCTTATCTCACGGTTGCAGCACTACTTTTTTGTATTGGTGTGTGGGGCTTAATCAATAGCCGTAACGCGGTGCGGGTACTGATGAGTATTGAACTGATGTTGAACGGCGTAAATATAAATTTGATGGCTTTTTCCAGCTACTTAGATGGCTACGAAATTCGCGGCCAAGTGTATGCAATTTTTGTAATCACAGTGGCAGCAGCAGAAGCTGCTGTGGGTTTAGCAATTTTGCTTTCTTTATATCGCAACCGTGACACGGTTGATATGGAGCAATTCAACCTGCTGCGTTGGTAGGTAGCTACATATGGAACTAAACCACGTATGGGTGGTGTTTCGCAGCGGTAGCCAAAGCGCCGAGCGCATGGCGCGCCGTTGTTCAGATTTATTACTTGAGCGTGGTTCTCAGGTCACGATTGCGATGAGTGGCCTAAACGCCAATCCCTTTCCAGGTTTACTTGCAGATGGAGCCTTGCCAAATTTGGTTTTGGTTCTTGGCGGAGATGGCACTGTGTTGGGGGCTGCCCGCTACCTAGGCCCCCTTGGCGTGCCATTGCTCAGTTTCAATGTTGGCGGCCATCTGGGTTTTCTTACCCACGAAAGTAGTTTGCTCAGCAGCTTGCTTGCGGATGCTGGCAATGGCCTTTGGCAAAGGTTGCTTGAGGGCCACTACGCCTTGGAGCAACGCTTGATGTTGCAGGCCAGCATCGACCGTGGCGATGGGGTTCCTGATAGTGGTGATCACCTAGACGATCAAGGCAAGCCTTGCCATCTAGCTTTAAACGATTTCTATATGCGGCCAGCCCAGGAAGAATCCTCCCCCACCTGCCGGCTAGAACTTGAGATCGATGCTGAAGTTGTGGGTCAATATCAAGGCGACGGCCTGATCATTGCTACCCCCACCGGTTCCACCGGATATGCAATGGCAGCAGGGGGGCCAATCCTGCACCCCTCGATCGATGCAATTGTTGTTAATCCGATTTGCCCAATGAGCTTGTCTAGCCGGCCAGTGGTGGTGCCACCTCGCTCAGTGCTAGCAATCTGGCCCCTTGGAGAAAGTGGCAGGCGCGTGAAGCTTTGGAAGGATGGGGCACTTGCCTCAGTGCTGGAACCCGGCGATCGCTGTGTAATCAAGCAAGCAGATCACCATGCCTTATTGCTTTCCCTTGATCAGCAACCCTCCTATTTCAAAAATCTCAGCCATAAGCTGCATTGGGCTGGCAGCCTCAGTGATGCCATGCCATCTCAAAACTGAAGCATCCAGATCAGCTAATGGGCTTAGAAATCGAAAGGCGTTTTTTAGTTGTAAATGATGGCTGGCGGCAATTTCTTCAATATTCAGAGCCACTGCAACAGGGCTACTTAAGCCAAGGCAGCAGTGGCTTCACCATAAGAGTGCGTTGCAGCGCACAAAAAGCCTGGCTCACCATCAAAGCCCCCACTGCTGATCCAGTGATACGCCATGAGTTCGAGCTGGCGATGCCGCTTGCGGAAGCTTTGCAACTTTTAGATTTAACCCCCTGCCGCATTAAAAAAACCAGGCATCATCTATTGCTGCCGGGCGGTGATTGGGTGATAGATGTGTTTGAAGCAGAAAATGCCGGTTTAATAATTGCAGAAGTTGAACTGCCAAAGGCCGATAGCCCTCTAGAAATCCCGCTTTGGTGTGGCGCGGAAATAAGTGATAGAGGTGAACTAAGTAATGCTGCTCTTGCCGTTAAACCCTGGAAATTCAGGCAACTTGAAGCAAAGATGTAGCAGGGAAATCTTTGGAAATATTCGCAAGATCAACGCCTAGAGCTACTAAAATCTGTTGTAACTGGGTGTTATTTAGTTCAGGGAATATCGGCAAACTAAGCACCTCTGCTGCCAACCGTTCGGTGATCGGCAAACTTCCAGGTTTGTAGCCGAGTTCGGCGTAAGCCGGCTGCCGATGAATTGGGATCGGGTAGTAAATGATTGTATTAACCCCTTGTTGTTGCAAATGAGCCTGCAACCAATTGCGGCAACGCCCTTCAGGTAATCCATGGCTAGCGCTTGTGGGGCAGGGGCTACAGCTTGAGTTGCCACAAGCGGCTGCCTCCATGGGGCAAGCGGGAATGCGCAATACAAATTGATTCCAACTATGGCCGATTGGGCCAGGATCGGGAACATGTAAGTGGGAAAAATCGCTAAGGGCAGCGAGGTAAGCGCTGGCGATAGCGCTACGCCGCTGGATCCACTCTTGCAAGCGCGGTAGTTTTACTAATAGCACCGCTGCTTGCAAAGCATCGAGGCGGCTGTTGTAGCCCAAGTTTGTATGTAAATAACGGCGTGGCATCCCATGCACTGCTAATTCCCTCACCTTTTGGGCTAACTCAGCATTTCCACAGGTAACGGCACCACCATCGCCAGCTGCGCCAAGATTTTTTGTAGGGAAAAAACTAAAACAACCAAGATCTCCCCAGCTGCCAACTGCTCGCCCCGCCCAGCTCGCTCCAGTGGCCTGGGCGCAATCTTCCACCACAAAGAGTTTGTGGCTTTGCGCCAACTGCATCAGCCGCTCCATATCAACCGGGCGGCCAAATAAATGCACAGGCAGTATCGCTTTAGTGGCTGGAGTGATAGCAGCTTCCACTTGATCAAGATCTATTAGGTATGAATCTGGATCTACATCTACAAAAACTGGTTTTGCTCCCACGGCGCTAATCGCCTCAGCAGTGGCAAAAAAACTAAAAGAACTTGTGATCACCTCATCGCCAATCCCCACATCGAGGGCCCTTAGGGCTAGGACCAGAGCGTCGGTGCCGCTGTTACAACCAATTGCGTGGGCAACACCGCAGGACGCCGCAAAAGCCTCTTCAAATTTGGCGATAAGCGGCCCGCCGATGTATTGCCCACTACGCAACACCTGTAATACCGCCTGATCAAGCTCCTCCCCCAGCTCGGCCAGCTGAACACTCAGATCAAAAGGAGGAATTGCCATAAAGCACAGCTTAAATGCTTCTGGGTTGCTAATTGACGTTGCCAAATGAATGCACCATGGAGAGCCATAGCCGTTAGCGGTGCACTGATCCTTGTGGCTGTTATCAGCGCCGGGAAATTGCCTTTGGCTTGGAAAACATATCCACTCAGCCGCCAAGACCGCCACGACGGCCTTGCCGTTGTGAACCAACCCAACGGTTACGGGCTACATATCTGGATTGAAACAAACACAAACGAAGCTGGGGTTTGCAAACCCCGCTGGAATGTTGATGCCGCCAGACTTTTTAATGGCAATGGCTCTGCTCCTTTTAGCTCTGGGCTAGCTAGCAGAGGCGAATTTTTTGAAGCCGTAAGCCACTGGCACATAAAAAATCAGCTGCGCCGCGAAAGTGAGGCTCTATGCAAAGCGCGCGCGCCGGAATCAAAATTTATATGGCTTACGCCACCGCGCCGTGCTGCAGAAGTGGTTGTTGAACCATTGCCAACCCTTAAACAACAAGACCTGTTGCCCGATCCAAGCCAGATTCGCCAGGAGGAAGAAAAAATGCTTGGGGGTGATCAGTTATAGGCACTTGGGGGGGAACTATCTATGGAGATCAGCTTGAAAATTGCTGTTGCAGCAGGGGTTGTGCCTGTTTCCAAAACCGAGTGAATCGCCTTAATAAATAAGGAGTTTCTAGAACCACAAAAGGATCTACCGCCAACTGCTCTACCTCTAGATGCTGCCCCAATGCAGTAATTATTTTTTGCAAATAGGGATCTTGCGGAGTTTGGGTTACAACCCCGTCACAACCGCAGCGGGCGGCAAATTCCAAAATTTCAGCTGCCGGATCACCATTGCGCAGCACCACTGGCACTTCCAGCAGGCTTTCAAATACAAAACCCAAACGTTTCAAACCAATCCCCTCCGCCTCAAGCCGCGCCGTGTTGAATACAAATAAAGCGGGCGCTTGGGGCCATGCCTGCCATACCGGATTCGCAGGACCTAAACCTTCAGCATGAATCCAAAGCAAAGGGTTTTTAAATTTAAAAGTTGAATTAGGTGCTGACTGGGATTTAGATGAAGTTGTTGATTCAAATTCAAACGAGGGGAGGGGTGGTTGCAACTGTGATTGATCATCTAAAATATTGGTAGTTTGGAAAAGCTTTTTCTGCAGCTCTTCGTAGCTGGCATCAAACAAGCAATTGGATGCTGCAGGGCAACTATTACAGAATTTATTTCCAGCATATTTTTCTAAATTTTCGCGATTAAATATATAAGGTTTAGAGCTAAAACAACTCGCCACCCATTGCCAACTGAGGTTATTACTGGCGGGATCAGCATCGATTAAATGCTGTAGAAACCAGTAAGCACCTGCCTGCCAGCTAATGCGGCGCCAGTGCACTAAATAGGAAGCAAGCCACATTCGCGCATGATTATGGAGCCAGCCGGTGCTAACAAGTTGCTGCTGGAATGCATCAATACAGGCGAGACCAGTTTCACCATTAAGCACATCTATGGGTAAAACTGGGTTATAGCTTTCGGGAAGATGGCCAGTTTTGAGTAATTCAATATCTTGCCAAATTTGATCTCCGCGCTGCTGCCACACCCGCTGCCAAAATTCACGCCAAGCCAATTCACTAATAAATTTCTCTTGATCGCGCCACGGGCGTTTCTGGCTGATCAGCCAATCTTTAAGTTCTGCCAAACCGAGCAGCCCGTGGCGCACGTAAGGGGAAAGTTGGCTAACGGCGCCATGTAAAAAGTTGCGGCTGCGGTTGTACGCAACGGGATCCAACCTTCGCAAAACTAATTCCGCTGCCTTACGGCCCCCAGGCACTGGGCTAAGGCCAGCATCAATGAGTGCTGCAGCAGGGAACTGCTGGCGCAGAAATTGCTCTAAGGCATTGCGATCAGCAAAACCACGAATTAAGTCGCCCGTTGCGGGCAAAGGTAGGGATCGGTGCACTGCCATACCGCCATGCTGCCGCCGCTGGGGGAGAATCGCTCAATCCTTGGTGCCTTTTCCATGCTCCTTGATCTCCGCGGTAAGAAAGCCCTCGTTACTGGTATTGCCAATAACAAGTCGATTGCTTGGGGGATTGCTCAGCAGCTCCATAGGGCCGGCTGTGAACTAGGGGTTACCTACTTGCCAGATGAAAAGGGCAGATTTGAAGGCAAGGTGCGCGAACTTACAGCGCCGCTAAGCCCAAGCTTGTTTGAACCCCTCAATGTGCAAGATCCAGCCCAAATCGAAGCGGTATTCAAGCGGGTAGCTGAACAATGGGGCTCTATTGATGTGCTGGTGCATTGCCTTGCATTTGCAGGCAAAGAGGAACTAATTGGTGATTACAGCGCCATCAGTCCTGAAGGTTTTAATAGAGCACTAGAGGTGAGTGCCTATTCGTTGGCACCGCTGTGCCGCTTTGCTAAACCACTATTCAATCCAGGTGCCAGCGTAATCACTTTGAGCTACCTTGGGAGTGAACGTGCAATACCTAACTACAACGTAATGGGTGTTGCCAAAGCGGCCCTTGAAGCATCTGTGCGTTATCTAGCAGCAGAACTAGGCCCCGAAAAGCAAGTGCGGGTAAATGCAATTAGCGCAGGCCCGATTCGCACTTTAGCAAGCAGTGCCATTGGCGGAATATTAGACATGATCCACAACGTGGAAGAAAAGGCCCCATTACGCCGCACAGTGAGCCAAGAAGAAGTTGGCAGCACCGCTGCATTTCTTGCCAGCTCGTTGAGTTCAGGTATCACCGGCCAAACAATTTACGTGGATGCCGGTTACTGCATCACTGGGATGTGAGCTCGGTGCATTTAAAATAGATTAAATATTCGCAGAACCCAGCCAATCAATTTCGCCGGAATCAAGATAATAGTGGCCAGTTTCTACAAGTAATGAGCCAAATCTAAATTGCATGTGTACCTGCATATCATAAAGTCACTCGAGTATCGACACAGCAGAGCACCGCTGCTATTTAGTGCTGCCATGGGGTACTGACATGGGGTGCTGCAACGTTTATGCCCTTCTAATAGCCTCTCAAATACTTGCTTTGGATTTTGAGGAAAATTTTCTTTTTGTTGCTGTAAAGCTGAAGTTGCAATGAAAGGCTAAGATTCATCTAAACATCCCAACTAATCATGTTCCATCCAGTGGGCCGCTGGTCTTACCTGGCGATGGGTTAGCTGATAATTAAATCCATGAAGATAGAAATATTATTTGCCTTAACACTCTGCTTGGCCAGCGCGCCTTTGGCTTCAAACATTGCAAAGGAAATTCTTCCAGAAATTTTATTGCCGTTGCTTGGAATATCTGTTTCAGTGTTCACTGCATTTAGAAATACCCAGGCCTACAATCGCTGGTGGGAAGCGCGAATCCTTTGGGGTGGGCTAATAGTTTGTAGCCGCAATTAGCGCAATGGCTTACTTGCATTGTTGCCAAATGATAGGATCAAAGAGCAAGACTTAATCAATCTTCTCGGCTTACAAGTTCTACTTACCTGGACTGTAAATAGAGAGCTTGGGGGGGGTTCTTTCCATCCAAGATGCGCCAACAATGTGAGTGATTTGCAATATCAACAAGGTATTACTAATAATAATTGTAGCAGTCAAGAATTAATGCAAATTTTAGCTGCCAAGCTTCTTGATTTAAGCGATTGTAATCGCATTGATGGTTTTGGGCGTCTCCACCTGTTAGATATTCAACGAGATACCAGCAATGCTATTGGCGGCCTTGAGCGCATTCGCAATCAACCCCTACCAGCTTCCTATGACTTGTTTATAAGATGTATTGTTTGGGTTTTTGGCTATTTATTATTTCTCCGCCTTGACTCAATGCATGAGCCTACTGGTGCTTTTATTGGCTTCATCTCCTTTATTGGATTTATAATTGCAGAACGGCTTGGTGCCTACACCGAAAATCCATTTGAAGATGGGCTTTATGGTTTACCAATAAATCGTATCTGTGCCACGATAAGTGGAAATCTGCTTTCAATTGATCACCCTCTTGCCACTCCACCCCAGAATCAAGCTTCACTGATCTGGACCTAACACCATGACAATTCAACGTATAGGCCAGGTGCATCGCGTTACCGGCGAAACTAATGTTCAAGTGCAGCTAAATCTCGATGGCTCAGGCCAATGCGAGGTGGACAGCGGGGTGGCATTTCTTGATCACATGCTGCATCAATTAGCAAGCCACGGACTGCTAGACCTACAAATCAAGGCTTCAGGTGATACCCATATCGATGATCACCACAGCAATGAAGATGTCGGCATAGCAGTGGGGCAAGCTCTAGCGAAAGCCCTAGGTGATCGACGCGGCATTCAACGCTTTGGGCATTTTGTGGCGCCCCTAGATGAGGCCCTAGTGCAGGTGGTTCTTGATTGCAGCGGCAGGCCCCATTTGAGCTATGGCTTGAAAATCCCCGCCGCTCGAATCGGTAGTTACGACACTGAACTGGTAAAAGAATTTTTTGTAGCAGTAACAAATAATTCCGGACTCACCCTTCATATTCGCCAATTAGATGGCGTTAATTCACACCATCTAGTAGAAGCATGTTTTAAAGCATTTGCAAGAGCGCTGCGGCTGGCGGTAGAGATTGATCCGCGCCGCGCTGGCAATGTGCCCAGCAGCAAGGGCATTTTAGAAAAAGCAGGCCAAAGCCCCACTTAACAGTCTGTTACGCGAAGATATCCAGGTGCCAGCTGAGCTGCTTCCCAATGACTGCTACCTATAACCGCACCGATTGGGCTAGCGCCTTTCGCAATGTGGGCCAAGAACTGAGTGATGTACCGGTAAAAGCCAGTAGTGGCTGCATCCCAGAAGCATTAATTGGCACGCTTTATCGCAACGGCCCTGGCCGCCTAGAGCGGGGCGGGCAATGGGTACACCACCCCTTTGATGGCGATGGCATGATTACGGCGCTGAAATTTGATCGCCAAGGCGTTTCATTAACCAATCGCTTTGTGCGCACTGAAGGCTGGCTCGCTGAAGAAAAAGCAGACAAGGTTTTATATCGAGGCGTATTCGGCAGCCAAAAGCCAGGCGGGGTACTTGCAAACGCTTTTGATTTACGCCTAAAAAATATTGCTAACACCCATGTGGTGCAACTTGGTGATCAATTGCTGGCCCTTTGGGAAGCAGCCGAACCCCATGCCATGGATCCTGTAAGTCTTGAAACCAAGGGAATTTCGTTACTTGATGGTGTTTTGCGTGATGGGGAAGCTTTCAGCGCCCATCCCCGTTTTGATCCAGGTCACCATGGCACCCCAAGAATGGTCACATTTGGCGTAAAAAGTGGGCCGCGTAGCACCATCCGCCTGATGGAATTTGCAACAGTTGATGATCCAAGCAGTGGCATTAAAGCAGGAAATTTATTACATGATCGCAGCGATAACTTTCCTGGTTTTGCCTTCTTGCACGACTTTGCAATAACACCTAATTGGGCTATTTTTCTGCAAAATGCAATTTCATTTAATCCCTTACCTTTCGTATTTGGCACTAAAGGTGCTGCACAATGTTTGCAATCAAAACCGGGAGGTATTGCTCAATTCTGGTTGTTGCCTAGAGCTGAAGGTAAATACGCAGGCGAAAAACCAAGGGTGATTCCCGCACCTGAAGGATTTGTATTCCACCATTTAAATGCCTGGGAGGAAGAGGATAATGTAGTAGTTGAGAGTATTTATTACAGCGACTTTCCATCAATTGGTCCAGACCAAGACTTTCAAGAGATCGATTTTAATTTAATTCCAGAGGGCTTGCTAGAGCGCTGTATTATTAACCTCAAATCAAATTCTGTTGAGTGCCAGAGATTAAGTGAGCGCTGTTGTGAATTCGCAATGGTAAATCCAAATAATGAAGGCATAAAATCCAGCTACTGCTGGATGGCAGTGGCAGATAAAGAGCAGGGAAATGATCCATTACAAGCAATTAAAAAGCTAGATCTAAATAATGGCGAAAAATTTATCTGGAGCGCAGCCCCAAGGGGTTTTGTAAGCGAGCCAATAATGGTACCGAGGGCTGGTGCGATCAAAGAAGATGATGGCTGGATTCTATGTGTTGTTTGGAATGGAGCCCGTTGCGCCAGTGATTTAGTAATACTTAATGCGAATGATTTAAGCGAGCAGGCGGTATTAGAGCTTCCCTTAGCAATTCCCCATGGTTTACATGGCAGCTGGGTTGATGCCTAGCAACAACTCCAATTTAGGAAGTAATTTTTTAAATGCTTTACCGCGATGGCCGTATGTTGCTTTTGTTTCTTTATCTATTTCAGCATAACTAAGCTCAAGTTCTGGAATTAAAAATATCGGATCATAGCCAAAGCCCCCATCGCCCCTCGCCGCAATGAGTATCTCTCCGGAGCAGCTACCTTGAGCTTCTAAAATAATATTACCAGCAGGGTTAGCAATAGCCAATGCGGCAACAAATTCAGCTTTTCGATTATAACTTGAATTGGTTTTCATAGCTTTTTCAAGTTCATTTAATAATTTATTAATCCGATCAAAGTCCGTGGCTGCATAGCGAGCTGAATGTATACCGGGATCGCCGCCAAGGGCATCAACACTTAAACCTGAATCATCGGCAAGGGCCCATTGCTTAGTTGCGATTGCAACAGCTTGCGCTTTAAGGCGTGCGTTTTCTGCAAAAGTAGCTCCGGTTTCTTCTACATTTAGATTGAGCGGTTGCGCAGAAATATCAAGGGGAAGATGCGCTAATAAGGATTCAAATTCTCTCAATTTGCCTGCATTAGCGCTTGCGATTACGAGCTTATTAAATATCATCAAAACCACTTCACTAAGGAAGCGTAAAGCCTGAGGTGTTCAAGTGTTTTAAATCAAGCATCACTATGCTCAACCAACCCAACAATGCAAGACCTCCAAGCCCAGCAAGAGCAATTAATGGGCCGGCCCATGGAGCTTTTGGCTTGCG
>NZ_CEXBMR010000024.1:0-6081 GCF_982614295.1 Synechococcus sp. | reverse complement strand
CGCCAGGCCCGTCGGCCAGGCCGCTGCCCGTAATTTAGGCCTCGCTGTAGCGCGGGGGGATTGGATTACCAGCGCAGACGACGACGATTGGCTTTATCCCCATTCACTTGATAAAAGATTAGCGGCAATAAAAAGTGATCGGAATGCTCTTTGGTGCGCGGGATATTGCACAGACGATTGCAAATTAGATCCAGCAATAATTGCAGCTGGAATTAGCTCAGCTGGCGATGTTTGGCGGGCATGGCCTACACCAAAAGCAAATATCCCCCTAGGGCCAACCACCTTGCTGGTAGATGTAAATCTACTCAGGAGTATCGGAGGCTGGATGGGGCTTCCCCAAGGGGAAGATATCGGCATGATGATGGCTGTTACTTCATCTGCTCCAGGTATTATCATTGATTCCTATGTTTATCACATTCGGCTTCATCCGGGCCAAATGACTAAAACAGCTTGGTTTGAAGAATTGGAACTGCTATCGCGTAAAGCAGCATGGAATAGGGGCGAACAAATACTTAATATGGCAAATAAATTAATCAAGCTCAATATAATTCAAGCTTCCGCTAGTTGCTGAGCCCAGTGCAATACAACCGCCACCCGTTCTGGAGTTGGCGCTTCGCAATACAAGCGCAACAACGGTTCAGTACCAGAAAAGCGCAACATCAACCAATGGCTGGGCCCCAGCCTTAATTTCAAACCATCTGTGCGCACAAATTCCTGTACAACAACCCCTGCCACTTCGCTGGGGGGTGCTTCTGCTAATTGTTTCTCCAGCCTGAGACGGCTTGCCATATCTTTTAAACGTAGATCTAAACGGTTGTAATAGCTGGGCCCGCCACAACGATTTTGCAACTCATCCAGCCGCACGCCGAGCGGTTTACCGCCTTCTACCAAAGCTTCAAGCAAAAGTAGAGCGGCAAACGGAGCATCGCGCTCAGGCAGGTGCATCCCAAAGCCCACTCCACCTGATTCCTCTCCCCCAACTAATACTTCTGAGCTCAACATCTCACTTGCAATATATTTAAATCCAACGGGCATTTCCAACACCTCGCGCCCAAGATCTTCCGCTACTAGCTGCATTAAATCAGAGCCACTAACTGTTTTCACCACCTTGCCCGGCAGCTTTCGCGCCCTGGCTAAATGATCAATAAACAATGGCATCAATAATTGGGTACTGCAATAACGACCCTGCTCATCAATCGCAGCAATCCGATCACCATCGCCATCAAAAACAATGCCCACAGCTGATTTAGCCGCAGCGGTTGCCGCCTTCACCGTGGAAATCAACTCACCTAAATAGGGAGCTAACGGTTCAGGCGGATTACCACCGAATAAGGGGTCACGATTTGAACGTATTTCTTGCACCACGTCACCGAGTAATGCGGGCAAACCACCAGCAGCAGAACCATGCATTGGATCAACGATTACCGCAAGATCCATCTCCTCCAAGCCATGGCGCAAAGCCTGCACATCAATTTTGCTGCGCAAACCCGTTAGGTATTCACTCCAGCCATCAAAACAAGCGGTTTCTCCTATTTCTGGAACACTTACAGCACCCGCCGCTAAGCGCTGCTCAACTCTGGCGGTGAAATCTGCCTCCACCGAACCACCGAAATGGCCTTTAATTTTTAATCCCAACCATTCGGCGGGGTTATGGCTGGCGGTGATTACCAGCCCACCCAACGCCTGCCTAGTTACAACCACCCAACTAATGGCTGGAGTTGGCAGTGGTTCTAAAGCCAATAACGGCTCTAACCCCACCCCCCGCACTGCTGCGGCAATGGCAGCAGCAAATTCAGGGGCAAGAAAACGGCGATCAAAGCCAATTACTACTGTGCGGCTATCGAGTTCAGCTGGAGCGGAATGGGCTAATTCAGCCGCCGCGGCAGCTGCTACCGGCAACAGCCGCTCCAGGGTGATATCAACGCCGAGAATGCCGCGCCAGCCATCTGTGCCAAAACTGATCGGGGCAGCGAGCAGCGGTAATGGGGCGGATGGCATCAGGCTGGATTCAGCTCGTAACAGTGTCCTGGATCGGGATCGATGAATGTGGTGGGAGGGTGCCGGAGGGCGAGCTGCGCCTCCAATTTGGATTGATCGCCACTACTCCAAAGCAAGCGTTCCAATACTCCCTTGTAATTAATTCCACCCCCTGCGGTGCTGGCCAGCAGCCAACTGGGCTGGAAGCGCTCCAACAATTGTGGCAACACTGTTTGCCCCTTCACAAAGGCTCCCGCTAATGGCAAGCCCAGATCCAACACCGGTGTAATAACAGCTGTAAGCGGCTGAACTGCTATTTGCGGATCAAGAAATCCATGGGGTTCCACATACAAACTTTCAGTGCCGGCCCGCAACAGATAACCATTTTCCAGCTGAGGCACTGCGGCACCGGCAGTGGCTTCAATTTGCAGGCAACCATGCTGATGCAGATCTCTTGGTTTAAGCGCTTTGTAATTGGTGAAACCAAGGGAGCTAGCCAGCTTTATTGCTGAGCAAGAACCCAGCACCGGCAGGTTTTTTGATAACAACTCAAGGCTTGGCGCATGGGCGTGATCGGGCAAACCCTGGCTTAAGAGCAAAAGATGAAGATTTTCAGGTACCGGCCAGTCGTGGGGTAAGCGCCCTTCAAAAAACCAGGTGGCAGAGCCAAATCGCAAAGGGCCCGTGAGCCATGGATCCAGCAACACCCTCACACCGCCAAGCTCTAGTAACCATCCATTCGCTCCGTAGTAAGTGAGTTTCATATCGGCTTTAAAACTTCGCATCCCTTCTAGCTTGGGAACATGGGCCAGCAACGTATTACCAGCGAATCTGTGCTCACCGACCGGCAATTACGCAGTTGGCTGCGCTGCCATCGCAAGGCTTGGCTAGATCGCCATGGCAACCCCAGTGAAAAAATATGGAATCCCCATAGGGCGCTGCAGCTGGCTGATCGCGAGCTGCGCTTACAGGTGTTGTTGCAAAACAAAGGTTCGATCAGGCAGCTGTTGTTGCAGCAAGGCAATTTGAGGGGTAGGCCCACCCTGCTGCTGCAGCGGCCGCAAGCCAGCCAACTAGGCGCTTTTAGTTATCAACCGGTGCTACTGCAGCCAGGCCGCCACGGCACCCGCGAACACCGCCTCACCCTTGCCTTTTGGGGGCGCTTGGTGGCCAATTATCAAGGGGCCCCAGTTGCTACGGGCTTACTGCTCACACCCCAAGGCTTGAAGGAACCTGTGAATCTCACAGGCCAGTTGCCGCGCCAACTGGATCAAGCCCTAACCCGCCTCCAAGCAGATCTCCAGCAGCTGCAACCGCCGCCACTCACCCAAGACCGCAAAAAATGCACGCTTTGCTGCTGGCGCCGCAGCTGCAACCAGGAGGCAGAAGCAAAAGGCGAATTGAGCCAGGTGAGTGGTATTGGCGGAAAACGCCAAGAGCTATTGCAGCAGCTTGGTATTCACAATCGTTCCGCCTTAGCCGCGATTGATCCCATGGTGCTGATGGCCCGGCTGGAAGCCAACGGCGAACAGCGGCCCGAATTAGCACTCGAATTAATTGCCCAGGCCCGGGTGCAGGAAAGCGGCAGCGCAGAACGGCTTGCGCCAGCAGACGAGCTAAATGATTCACCTCTGCCGGAACTAGCTGCAGCCCCAGGGGTTTTGGTTTACGACATCGAATCAGATCCCGATGCTCGCGATGATTTTTTGCACGGCTTCTTAATCCTGCCCCGCAACAGCTCTGGCCAATGGCCTGCAACGGCAATAGCCAAATATCACCCGTTGCTTGCCTTACAAGAACACGGCGAGGCAAGGCTTTGGCAGCGCTTGCAAGCTCTGCTTAATACATATCCCGGTTGGCCTGTGTTGCATTACGGCGAAACTGAAGCAATTGCCCTGCGGCGCCTAGCTGCGCGGCAAGGGGCTGTAGCTCCTGAAGGTTTGATCGATTTACACAAGAGGGTGCGGCAGCATTGGCGCTTGCCTGTGGATAGCTACGGCCTTAAAGCTGTGGCCAGCTGGCGGGGATTTCGCTGGAGCCAACCGGCAGCCGAGGGGGCCCGATGTGTGTTGTGGTGGCGCCAGTGGCGTGCACGCGGTAACCACCACCAATTGCAACGGATTTTTCAATACAACCGCGACGACTGCCTTGCTACCTGGGCAGTTGCTCAATGGCTGCTGAATGATGCTGCCGCCGGCAACGAAAACTGAACTCCAGCAAGGTTTTCACATTCAAACCAATCACGCCTTAGCAGCGCTAACCCCCAAGTGCCTTGAGGGCCAACTTGGCAAGAAGTAATGCTGCCAACCCTTTCCCCATTTGGCCCCAGCAAGGCCGCGCCAGCTTGGGGCAACAGCACACCAGGCGGTGCATAACAGCGCCGCAACTGCTGCTTTACCCCTGCTCTCGAATGCAACTTTGCAAGGGTTTCTTGCCCTAAATAGCAACCTTTATCGAGGCTCACCCGCCCATCAAGGCCAAGTTCAAATGGATTGATGCCTGCATTTAGTTCACCTGGAGCAGCGGGGATGCCTTGGCGGTAACGCAACAACTCCTGAAGATCAGCGCCTAGGGGCTGCACCTGCTGAAGCGCTGCAGGTAGTGGCGCTTCGGCGCTGAGCAACCAATGGCGACCAGCCAAGCCCCAACCGGCTCCATTTCCTGGCCCTTGATCTTCTACCAAGCCATGCCATAGCAATGCTTCCAGCGCCTGCAATTGCACCTGATCAGCAGGAAAAATAACCCGATCCAAGGCGCGATACACCTCTGCTCCAGCCCCTGCGGTTACGAGTAATTCAGCGCCCGCATCGCTTGCTGTTATCTCAGCAAGGGCCGCTAACCAGGCGGTGGCATTCACAAAACAGGTAGCTCGTTGTTCTCCAGGCGCTAAATCCAAAAGGGCTTGGCTGGTTTGGCCATGGAGTAAGCGCAAACTGCCTTTGCCATGGATTGCGATTCGGCTCACCTCAAAGCAAAACCGCCAAGGCAATGGGGGTAGAGCCCAGGGATCAAAACTTGAGGCGGTTGCAGGGTTCATCAGCTCAATTGTTGGTGGATAGTTGCCACCTCACTGAGGCGATAAAGCGAATGCAACTCCAAACCCTCAGCCCTGAGTGCCGCCTCACCACCCTCTTCGCGATCAACAATCGCCACCACTCTCTTCACCAGATAGCCCGCTGCTCGCAGTTGCATCACCGCCTTAAGGGCGGAACCAGCACTGGTAACAACATCTTCCAAAAGGGTGATCAACGAACCCGAAACGGGTAGCGGGCCTTCAAGCCAAGCTCCAGTGCCATGGCCTTTTGCTTCTTTACGCACAATCAAGGCATCAAGATTGCGGCCAGCCAGCGCTGCCCCATGGGCTACCCAGCTCACCATTGGGTCGGCGCCGAGGGTGAGCCCTGCCACCGCCACCGCCTCAGGTTCCACCAGCTCAAGCAACCTTGGTGCCAGCAGCAGAGCACCTTTGCCGCTGAGGGTGACCGGTTTGCAATTCACGTAATGCTCACTGCTCTTACCAGAAGCCAAAGTGAACTGGCCGCGCCTGTAGGCATGCAACGCCAACATTCGCAATAAGGGATCAAGGCTCAAAATTGCTCACTGGCGAAATAGCTAGATCGTTTTTAACCTGGCGCAGACCGTTACGCCTAAAAGAGCATGAAGTTCAAATTGCCTGGTGCTATTTCAATACTTTTTGGTGCTGGTTTATTGAGTTGTGTTTCTGCGCTAGCTGGGCCTGTAGTTTGCACCACCAGTTTTGAAGCCCCCAGCGCTGCAAACGCTGAAATCAAATCAACAGCAGTGGAAGTAACCAGTTGCGGACCGGTGCAAACCACTAACGATTTAATTGAGCAACGCTTTTTTTCTTACAGCTCCCCCTACGCCCGTGGCATAGATATCACTCACCAAATCACCGATATTCTGGGGATCAGCATGGGCGGTATCGATGGCAGCAAAGTGATGGGTTTTGGCTTCCCCGACCAAACAATCGTGTGGGATGGCTCCGCGGTAGAAAACACCACAAAAGCTTTAATGCAGGAGCAAAGCAACCCAATTCCATTGCGGGTACGCGATCTTCCAAGCAGCATGGGAAAATAAGATCTG
>NZ_CEXBMR010000023.1:23775-25308 GCF_982614295.1 Synechococcus sp. | reverse complement strand
GCTAGTTTCTTTTCAGCCCTTGGTTTTAAGCGCAGGTTGGCCCAGCGGATCGACCTTCCGGCGATTGCCTCAACACGATCTTGCAATGTGTGAGCTTTACCGGTGGCATCATCACGACCGCTTAGCACTATTGGTTCAATAGCCCCATCCAATTCAGGAATAGCTATTTGTAGTGCCACCTGCACTGGATGCAAACCAAGGTCACTACCTTCCCATTCCTGAGTTGTTTGAAACACTAATGGCAGTGCAACCATGTAGGGCCGGTTGAGTTTTTTCAGGGTTTCAATCGCCTTGGGATGGTCTTGGCGGGCCGGCCCCCCTACTAATGCAAATCCAGTTAGCGATACAGCGGCATCAACTAAGGCTTGATTTGGATTTAAGGGATCAAAAAAGTAACTAATTACCGGTTTAGAGAAATCTAAGCCGCCACAAAATACAGGAATTACCCTTGCGCCTCTGTATTCAAGTTCTTGAATTAGTGCAACGTAGTGAGCGTCGTCGCCTGTAACGATGTGGCTCCGCTGGAGCACAAGCCCTATCAATGGCCCA
Source organism: Synechococcus sp. (assembly GCF_982614295.1). NCBI lineage: Bacteria > Bacillati > Cyanobacteriota > Cyanophyceae > Synechococcales > Synechococcaceae > Synechococcus > Synechococcus sp. The sequence goes on along the minus strand of NZ_CEXBMR010000023.1, from coordinate 24,759 downwards.
GAACCTAAATCACTGCGGCTATTGCTCCAATTTAGGTATTCTTTAATATCCTCAAACATCGCAGGAGCAAGAGGATGCCATATCCCCAGATCTAGGAATACAACAGGATCTAATACGTTTATATCTGCTCTTTCGCCTTCGCTAATCGGGTATACATATTTATCAGCAAGCATTAATAATAAATTTTTTAGATTATCTGGAGTTCCCCCTAGCCAATACTGAAAACTAAGCATAAAGCTTCTTGCATCTTGAGCTTTCTCAATTGGTAAATATTTCAATACTGTTGGCAAGGTATTTAATAATTTAAGCATCGCATCTTGAAAGCTGGCTCCCCCAGCTTCTTTGCGTTTGCGCATAAATTGGGCAATTGCACTTTTACTTTGGCCCAGTTGAGCCATTGTGAAACTACCCAACTTGTTCAATCGCATCACCTCTGGCATCGAGGGAAAGATCACCGTTGCCTTTAGGCGATCGCGATGGGGAGCAACCGCTTCAACAACTTTCTGAGCAAGATCTTCAATGAAGATTAAGGATGCAATGAATACATCAGCTGCAGCTACATCAGCGCAAAATTGTTCGTAATTTTCTTGATCTCTTAACTCCTCAATTAAGTAACCACAAAGCTCAACTGAAAAATCAACGGATTGATCATTTAGGGCGTTTGCCGCTTGGGTTAATGAATTTTGATATTGCGGTTCTAAAACTAGATAAACCACCCGCATAACATTCCGAGAGGCGTTGGGGCCTGGGCTCACCCTGCGACTGGCGGAACGAACTTGGGTAAACATGCAGCTCTGGTTTTGATCAGTAAAGATTACGGAGTAACAGTGCCTGGCGTTGAATTTCGCTCGAATCCATGAACAAGCCTATTCCAGTTGTAGTTGCCGGGGCGCTAGGCCGGATGGGAGCTGAACTCGTTAAAACTTTGCAGGCGTGCGCCGATTGTGAGTTGGTTGCCGCGATCGACACCACCCCAGGGCAGGA
>NZ_CEXBMR010000023.1:14007-23675 GCF_982614295.1 Synechococcus sp. | reverse complement strand
CCAAGCGGCACCTGCATCAAAACAGCTGAATTACTCGAGGAGCTCGGCAAAAGCTTTAATTCCCCTGAACTTGATGAGCATGAAAGCTTGGCTGGCTGCCGCGGCGGATTGCGAGAAAGCGGTTTGCGGCTTCATTCAATTCGCCTGCCGGGGCTGGTGGCCCACCAGGAAGTGCAATTTGGGGCGGCTGGGGAGCGCTATGTGCTGCGCCACGACACATTTGATCGAGCCGCTTACATGCCAGGTGTATTGCTAGCTATCCGCAAGGTGCGCCAGTTGCCAGGTTTGGTTTATGGCCTAGAGCGCTTGCTGTGAAGCGCTAACGCGACAAACTAAGCGAATGCTTCTTCCCCTAAAGCCAGGTGAACTGCAGAGGTTGATCCCTGCGGTGGCAAGTGGCCCCCAATTTAGTTTTTGTTCTGGCGGCCCCCAGCTGGTGTTACAGCGGGTTTTGATATCCACCCTCGGCGGCCTGATTCCCCTCTTGATAGCCCAGGGGGGCTTCGGCTCCCGCTGGAGCAACCTTTGGCTCGTATTCGGCCTCGTGATGCTTCTCTACGTGCTCTGGGGGCCAATCATCCAGGCCGGTGGCCGCAATGGCCAGCTACGTAAATATCCGGCGGCGGCCTTGTTTGAAGGCCAAATTAAGGATCTCTACACCAAGGAAAAACTAGAAGGGCGTCAAGAAACCACCGATAAAGAGGGCCGACTTGAATTAGTGGAAAATCGCCGTACCTGGCTTTGCCTTGAACTTGAGGATGAAGATGGTTACCTGGCGCAGTTGCGTTTTCCCCTTGATAAGGCCCATAAAACTTTGCGAAAGGGAATGACGATTCGTTGTCTTGTGCTCTCTGAACGGGCTGATTTTTCCAAAATTGCCAGGCTTTCCGATGGCTGGGTACCCCAAGCCAAACTTTGGGTGGGCGACTATCCCTATTTACTCAGGCCTGCTTTTGAGGAAATTTGTCTGCGACGCTTGCGTTAGCTGAATGGGGCCATAAAGCATCAGCCATGGCGCAAACTTGCAGCATCGCTGCCACATCGTGCACCCGCACCATTGACGCTCCAGCGGCGATCGCTTTACACACCGCTGCTGCAGTTCCCCAGCTACGGGCACGAGCTCTTTTTTCATTCAAAATTTCGCCAATAAAACGCTTTCGGCTCGGCCCTACCAGCAGCGGATAACCATGGGCAGCTAACCGCTGTAAGCCATCAAGTAATTCGAGATTTTGGTCTTTATTTTTGGCGAAGCCCAAGCCTGGGTCCCACCACAGCTGGCTTGGCTCTACCCCAGCGGCTATGGCAGCAGCAGTGCATTGCAAGAGCTCATCTTCCACTTCCAGCACCACATTGTTGTAGTTATTTAGATCTCCCATTGATTGGCTATTACCGCGGCGATGCATCAATACATAGGGGCAAGCTGCTTTTGCTACTAAGGGCAACATTGCTGAATCAGCTGTGCCTGCAGACACATCATTTACCCAATTCACCCCGTGGGCCAGTGCCACTGCTGCTACGGGCGCATGAAATGTATCTATCGAGAGCAATAAATCAGCGGGTAGATCGCCTGCTCGTCTGGCTTGGCAGATCAAGCTGAAAAGCGGCAGAAGCCGTTCTAATTCCTTCTCAGGGCTTAATTCGATGGCCCCCGGACGGGTGCTTTGGGCGCCGATATCAATTATTGCGGCCCCCTGTTTTGCCATGCGAACCATGGCTTTAAAAGCACGGCTGGGGTCGTAAAAAAGCCCCCCATCGCTAAAGGAATCAGGGGTGATATTTAAAACCCCCATCACCCTGGTTGTACGGATCAAATCTTTTATTTCAGTATGAAGTTGGCAATTCGGGCAAATCCTTCAGCTTCAAGCGAGGCACCCCCCACTAACACTCCATCGATATCAGACATCGCCATTAATTCATCGATATTGCCAGCTTTAACCGATCCTCCGTATTGCACCGTGAGGCTTGGCTGGCCCACCCAGGTGCGAATTAAACCGCAAACTCGGTTTGCCTCCTCAGAGGCACAGGTTTTACCGGTGCCGATAGCCCAGATTGGCTCGTAGGCCACCACAAGTTGGTTTGGATTGATGCCATCGAGGCCTTGTTCAACTTGGCGGCGAATCACCCTTTCGGTGTCGCCACTGCTGCGTTGTTCATCGCTTTCTCCAACGCAAAGGATTGGTATCAAGCCGGCGGCTTGGGCCGTACGCGCCCGGTGGTTGATTTGTTCGTCGCTTTCGCTGAAATATTTGCGCGGTTCGCTGTGGCCAACAATTGTGTAACCAACTCCGTGTTCCAACAGCATCGCCGCTGAAATTTCGCCGGTGAAGGCACCACTGCCCTCCCAGTGAACGTTTTGACTCGCCAATTGCACTGCACTGCCAGCAAGGGCCTGATGCATTGTTTCCAGGGCTGTAAAAGGCGGTGCCAGCACGATGCTGCGATCTCTGGGGGTATCGGCCACCAGCGGTAAAAACTGCGCTGCAAAGGCTCGCGCCTCACTGCAACTCATGTGCATTTTCCAGTTGCCGGCAATCACAACCGGACGCGATCCCTTACTCAAGCGATCCCTCTCTCAAGCAGCTCAACTTAGATGGTGGACTCACCTGAAAAAATAAATTGCTCTGAGGCGAGATTTATCTTGTCGCCTTTCTGTAATTGGCGGGAACGACGCTTTTCAATTTCATCATTCACCTGAACCAAGCCCTGCTGGATTAGCAGTTTTGCTTCGCCACCAGTGCCCACAAGGCCTTGAAATTTAAGGAATTGATCCAATTGCATCAAACCAGAGGGGTAATCTGCGGCAATGGTTGCATCCCCTTCGGCAGGCTTCCGCAGGTTGCTGCCTTTGCTACAGCCCCACAGGGGGCGCCTTGCGGCCGGCGGCCTTTGCATGCTGGTATTTGTGGCCTGTTGGCCCCTGCTGGCAGCTCAGGCAGGTCAATTGATCCCGGCAATCGGCAGCGGCGATTTCAGCCGTGTTTTGCAGGTTATTAGTGTTGCCTTGGCCTTATTTCTTGTGCAGAAATTAGCCCAATTCGGCCAAGACACACTGCTGGCCGCCCCTGCTTTACAGGTAAGCCAAGCCTTGCGGCGTCAATTGTTTGCCCGCCTGCAGAGATTGGAATTTGGTGTTTTAGAAAAGCTTTCCTCCGGCGATCTCACCTATCGCCTCACCGAGGATGCTGATCGCGTTGGTGAGGTTATTTATAAAACAATCCAAGACACCACACCAAGTGCGCTGCAGCTGGTAGCAGTGTTTGGCTACATGGTTTTCCTGGATTGGAAGCTGTCTTTAGCAACCTTGTTGTTGGCCCCTTTGGTGGCCCTTTTGGTGAGTGTTTTTGGTGCTCGCGTGATGGGGGCAGCTGAGCGCAGTCAGCAGCAGGTAAGTGAATTAGCCGGCTTGCTGGGGGAGGCGATTAATGGCTTGCCGCTGGTGCGGGCATTTGCGGCAGAACCTTGGTTGCAGCAGCGATTTGAAACGGAAATTGATCTACATCGCCAAGCCAGATATCGCACCATGCGCTTGCTGGCTTTACAGCATCCAGTTGTGGGTTTTATCGAAGCGGCTGGAATCCTCACGGTGCTTCTGATCGGTGCTGCCCGTATCAGTGCTGGGGGTCTGAGTGGAGCCGGTTTTAGCAGCTATGTGGCTGCTTTATTGATGTTGATCGATCCCATTTCCCATCTCACAACAAATTTCAACGAATTTCAACAAGGCCAGGCTTCTTTGCGCAGGTTGCGTGCCATTGAAGAAGAGCCGGTTGAACCCCCCGATGTGCCAGGGGCAATAGCGCTTCCTCAGCTCCAGGGTCGCTTGGTATTGGAGCAAGTGAGTTTTGGCTACAGCTCTGAAGTTCAGGTGTTGCACAACCTCAGCCTCAGCATTGAACCGGGCCAGGTGGTGGCTTTAGTGGGCCCCTCTGGAGCAGGTAAAACCACCCTTTTCTCCTTGCTGTTGCGTTTCAATGTTGCGCAACAAGGAAAAGTGCTGCTTGATGGCATCGATTTGCGCCAGCTGCGAGCGGCGGAATTGCGCCGAGGGGTGGCATTAGTTCCGCAAAACACCACGTTATTTTCAGGCACTGTTGCTGAAGCGATTCGTTTTGGCCGGAGCGCCACCGATGCAGAACTGCGTCGGGCAGCGCAGTTAGCCAACGCAGCTGAATTTATTGAAGCTTTGCCGGGGGGATACCAAGCTCGGGTTGAGGAACGGGGCACAAACTTCTCTGGCGGCCAAAAGCAACGAATTGCCATTGCTCGAGCGGTGCTTGGTAATCCAGCGGTGTTACTGCTTGATGAGGCCACCAGCGCCCTTGATGCAGAGGCCGAAGAAGCGGTGCAACAAGGGCTAGCCCAAGCCATGGCTGGCCGCACCGTGCTAGTGATCGCCCATCGTTTATCAACTGTGCAGGAGGCTGATCGGATCCTTTTTCTAGAAAATGGACGGATTATTGAACAAGGAAACCATGATCAATTAATGCAGGCAGGGGGGCGATACCGCGAGCTCTGCAACCGACAGCTAATTAGATCTTTTCTTCCATAATCCAATAAACTGTTTATATATTTAAAAAAATCTAAACAGACGTCTGTAAAAAATGACTACCAGCACCTCATTGCATTGGGAATACAGAGTTATTCACATCAATGTAGATAATGGACCTCCGCCAACGCCCCCCACTCCGGAAGCTGCCAGCGAAAGGCTGGGGGGTGCGCTAAGCCCAGATTTCATCGCAAGAGAATTTCCCGATTTTTATGCAAAAAATCAATCGCTCCCAAAGCATCCAGCGGCCCAGCTACAACATTTTCTAAATCTGCTAGGGCAAGAGGGCTGGGAATTCATCGAAACGGCTCAAGTGGGCCCGTTGTTGATGTTTTTCTTTAAGCGTCCCCAAGGCCCGGTACATTAACCGGGCTCCTCAAGCTAAGGATCAAAGCCTCAATGACTAACTCCGGCGATCAGGAAAATCCTGTACTCACGTTTGAAGGTAAGCGCTACGACCTTAATAACTTGCCCGATGATGTAAAGGAATTGGTTCGTGGTATGCAAGTTGCTGATGCCCAATTGCGGCTCCATGAAGACACCTTGAAGGTGTTGGCAGTGGGTCGTCAGTCGATGGCGTTGCAATTAAATGAACGCCTCAAAACAATCGGCCCAATGGCTGACTAATTATTAACTTATCTAAAGACTTGGTTTAAGTAATTAGCTAGAGAACCTCAAGGTTTTCAAATAAGAAACGTTGTTCGTTGGCTGGGATGTCTCCATGGGCATCGCCAGCCACAACACGTTCGCCCAACACCCATAAGTCAGAGTTGTTAAGCGGCACAAAAGTATCGCTAAAGCGGCTTATGGCGCCTTTTAATTCGCCGCTGGTGGGATCGGAATACTGACTTGTGTATTTGTGGCTTAAGTAACCGCTTCCAGTGTCGGTGGTGCTTTCGGTAAAAATAGTTACTACCGTGCCATGAATATGGCGATGAACCATTGTTACAACATCATTTTTGATGCGATAACGATCACCAGTATTTTTTCCACCAACGATTACTTCGGTGCCAATTGTGTCGGTGTTACCGGCGCTGAAGCTATTGGACCCATGGGTTTGCTCAAAACTACGGCGCACCCGGTGGATCGCTACTTCCCAGAGCTGGGAAGCCATCGCCTTGTGGATCTCTTCGTCGCTAATACCTTCCACACTTGCCTTGAGATCGGCTCCCACTACAAAGCTGCCCTCAACGCGCTTGTCGCCCTGCTCCCAGATGCAGCGGCCCTTGTAGCCACCGAAGTCCGGTTCCCAGGTGTAGCGATTTTCATAGGCGGCCCTGAATAGGGCAGTGCAGTCGCTGCCAGGAATTGGCGCGTTAGTTGTGGGGCTGCTGATTGTCATTGTTTCTTGGTAGATGCGAGTCGCAATGCAAATCTTGCAAGGCGTTGATTGGTAATTCATTCTGGCCCTGAAGAGCTGCCACTGCCGCCACTGCTGCTTTAGCCCCGGCAAGTGTTGTAACAGTGGGCACTTGATAATCGAGGGCAGCTCTGCGTAGATACCGATCGTCGTGGGTGGCTTGGCGCCCGATAGGGGTGTTGATGATTAATTGAATTTGGCCGGAGCGGATGGCATCTTCCACGTTGGGTCGCCCCTCATGCACTTTGAGCACGGTTTCCACTTCTAATCCTTGAGCCCTCAAGTGGCGGGCGGTGCCACTGGTGGCAACCAGGGCAAAACCTTGGGCGGCCAGGTCTTTTGCAACAGCGCCTAAGGCTTGCTTGTCCCGGTCGTGGGTGGAAAGAAAAACAGTGCCTGCGGTGGGTAGTACCTCGCCTGCCCCTAGTTCAGCTTTCGCGTAGGCCATGCCAAAACTAGTAGCGGTTCCCATCACTTCACCGGTGGAACGCATCTCAGGCCCCAGCAATGAATCGGCGCCGGGGAAGCGGCGAAAAGGCAAAACTGCTTCTTTCACCGCCTGCAAAGGGGGTTGGGGTTCATTTATTACGCCAAGTTCATTTAAATTACGCCCAGCCATTATTTGACTAGCAATTTTCGCTAACGGCAGCCCGGTTGCTTTTGCTACGAATGGCACGGTTCTTGATGCCCTTGGATTTGCTTCAATTATAAAAACTTGATGATCTTTAACGGCAAACTGAAGATTTATTAAACCGCGCACTTCTAAACGTTTGGCTAATTGAATACTCCAATTTCTTATAGTTGCTAAGCAATCTTTAGATAAGCTCACTGCGGGTAGGCAACAGGCTGAATCTCCAGAATGAATGCCAGCAGGTTCGATATGTTCCATTAAACCGCCAATTACTACCGTGCCTGAGTTGTCGCATAAAGCATCAATGTCTACCTCTATTGCATTCTCAAGATATTCGTCTATCAAAACTGGTTGATTCGGATCCACCTTCACGGCTTCGCGCATATAACGATCTAATTCTTTACTATCAAAAACAACTTCCATCGCACGGCCACCAAGTACATAACTGGGGCGTACCACCACCGGATAACCAATTTTTTCAGCGATTGCTATTGCTTCTTTTTCACTGCGAGCAATGCCATTTCGTGGTTGCCGTATTTCTAAACTACGTAATACAGCTTCAAATTGTTCACGATCCTCTGCTAGGTCAATATTTCGCGGAGAAGTGCCCCAGATTTCTGTGCCAGTGAGTTTGCCTGCATCAGTTTCAAGCCAGGCAAGAAGTGGTAAGGCGAGTTTAAGTGGGGTTTGGCCGCCAAATTGCACAATCACCCCTGCTGGATGTTCGGCCTCGATCACATTCAACACATCCTCCAGAGTGAGGGGTTCAAAATACAAACGATCGCTACTGTCGTAATCGGTGGAAACGGTTTCAGGATTGCTGTTTTGCATCACGGTTACCAATCCTTCCGCCTGCAGCGCAAATGAGGCATGGCAACAGCAGTAGTCGAATTCAATCCCTTGTCCGATCCGGTTGGGGCCGCCGCCAAGAATTAACACTTTGCGCCGAGATTCCGGTTGCACCTCAGTATTAGGAGCTAATACTTCCAATTCTCCTGAACTATTTAATCGCTCCAAGCATCTTTCATAGGTTGAATAGTGATAAGGGGTGCTGGAGGCAAATTCAGCAGCGCAGGTGTCAACGGTTTTAAATAAAACATCAACGCCAAGTTCTTGGCGCTTACTGCGCACTTTAAGTTCATCGCTTCCTGTGGCGTAGGCGATTTGACAGTCGCTGTAACCCAATTGCTTTAGTTCCAATAAAGCATCTGCATTAAGCTGAGCTAATGATTTACCTTGAAGTAGGCGTTTCTCACTAATCAGTAGAGCTTCCAGTTTACCCAGAAACCAGGGATCAATATTACTTAGCTGATGTATTTCAGCCACAGTACGCCCTTGATTTAAGCCGCTGCGCACTGAAAAGATACGTTCTGGGGTTGGAGTGCGTAGTTCCCTTTCCAGCTCGCTTGGGCTAGGGCTGGTTTCTGGCCGGTCGCAACCCCAGCCGCTATGGCCAGTTTCAAGGGAGCGCAGGGCTTTTTGAAAGGATTCTTCAAAACAACGACCAATCGCCATCGCTTCCCCAACAGATTTCATCGAGGTGGTGAGCACAGAGGAGCTGCCGCTAAATTTTTCAAAAGCAAAGCGCGGCACCTTAGTTACTACATAGTCGATGGTTGGTTCAAAGCAGGCAGGTGTTTTTTCGGTGATGTCGTTAATAATTTCATCAAGCCGATAACCAACAGCCAGTCGCGCGGCAATTTTGGCAATCGGGAAGCCCGTTGCTTTGCTGGCAAGCGCTGAACTGCGACTCACCCTTGGATTCATTTCAATTACAACTACATCTCCATTGCTTGGATTGATAGCAAATTGGATGTTGCTGCCGCCTGTATCAACGCCGATTTCCCTAATAATTGCAATTGATTGATCTCGCAACCTTTGATATTCCCGATCTGTGAGAGTTTGAGCTGGGGCAACGGTGATTGAATCTCCTGTGTGAACCCCCATCGGATCAATATTTTCAATGCTGCACACAATTACAACGTTATCCGCACTGTCTCGCATTACTTCAAGTTCAAATTCTTTCCATCCCAGCAGTGATTGTTCAATCAATATTTGAGATACCGGGCTGGCCTCTAGGCCGCTTTTACAGATGGCAATAAATTCCTCCAGGTTGTAAGCAATGCCACCGCCTGCCCCGCCCAAGGTGAAGCCAGGTCTAATGATGCGGGGATAACCGCCAATACTTTCTCCAACTATTAATGCCTCCTTAAGAGTTGTAGCGATTCCCGAAGGACATACATCTACGCCAATTCGTTGCATCGCCTGCTTAAACAATTGGCGGTCTTCTGCTTTACGAATTGCCTCCAGGTTTGCGCCGATTAGTTCAACTCCGAAGCGTTCAAGCGTGCCATTTTCAGCAAGTACCACCGCCAAATTGAGAGCGGTTTGTCCTCCCATTGTGGGTAGGAGCGCATCGGGTCGTTCCCTTTCGATCACCTGGGTAACCACTTCAGGGGTTAGTGGTTCGATATAGGTTCTGTCCGCCATATCCGGATCCGTCATTATTGAAGCCGGATTGGAATTCACCAAAACCACTTCATATCCCTCTGCTCGCAATGCTTTGCAGGCTTGGGTTCCGGAATAATCAAATTCGCATGCTTGGCCGATCACAATGGGTCCAGACCCCAGCAGCAGGATCCGATGCAAATCCGTGCGGCGGGGCATGGGCGGTGATTACAGCAAAACGATCACAGCATCTCACCTTGGCGGCCAACCCACCAGCGTCCGTTGCGGAGAGGTCGCTACTCTGTGGGTTGTATCTGACGTTATTGAACGTCTGTGTTCATGAGTGAGCTCCAGCGCCTGAAGGGGCTGCTGCCGCCAGAGATGCAGAGTTGGGTGTTTGTCGAAGCAGCCGCTTCCGCAGATCCTCCCTTGATCAGCCTCGAGGAAATTGGTAGGGATGAAGTGGAAATCCAGTTGCATTTGGATAAATGGGATGAACTAGCTCTCGATCACCGCAACCTTCTTTTTTGGCATGAGGTGGGCCGTATCCAAAATGACGCCATTCCGCGGGATGGTTGGGAAATGGCAGCACTTGCAATCGGTCTTGGTGGTGCAATCGGCGAGTTGTGGGTGCAAGACGGCTTATTACTTGTGTTAGCAGTGGGATTATCTGGATTTGCCGGTTA
>NZ_CEXBMR010000023.1:0-13907 GCF_982614295.1 Synechococcus sp. | reverse complement strand
TTGCTTTTGCCTTTACTTTTACTAACTCGCCAGTGGCTTGGCTGGTCTTATGTGCAGCGGCGCTTGGTGCGAGAAAAAATCATCTATGAGGAATCGGGCTGGTACGACGGTCAAGAATGGGAAAAACCGTTGGATTGGCGCCAGCAAGATCTACTGGTGGCACAACATCAGGTAAAACCAATCTTGGTGCGGCTTGGGCAAGCCCTCACGCTGCTGCTGGTGCTGCTCTGCTTTGGCTCGAGCATCTGCCAGGCTCTTTAAAACCTAACTTTTTATTTATTTGTTATGGCCTCCTCCATGGGTCTTAGTGGATCAACTCGCCAGGGCACTTCACCTTTAGAGGTGGTTCTCTTACGCAATGGCATCGCTGAATCCCTGCACCGGGCCCATGCGGTAGTTACCGATCAACGTGGCAGATTATTGATGCGGGCGGGGGATCCTCAGCACCTCAGCTTTATCCGCTCCAGCTTGAAACCTTTTCAAGCCCAGCTTTTTGTTTCCAGTGGTGCAGTAGATGCCCAAGGGGGTGGCGATCGGGCAATGGCAATTGCTTGCGCCTCCCACGACGGCACCTTGGAGCAAGCGCGTGAAGCTTTTCAGGTGCTGTGGCGGGCAGATGTAGATGTGAGTTTTTTGCGCTGCCCTTGCGGCTTAGATAAAGAAAGCGCCCTGCAGCACAACTGTTCCGGGAAGCATGCTGCCTTTTTGGCTAATTGCCGCCGGATGGGGTGGCCTTTGGAGGGCTACTTAAATCGTGAGCATCCTTTGCAGCAAGAGGTATTTAACCGAGTGGCTGAATTACTTGGAATTCCCTCGGCGGAATTGGTTTTTGCTTGCGACGATTGCGGCGCCCCCACCATGCATCTACCCCTGTGTCAAATGGCACTGCTTTATGCCCATCTCGGCGGGGCTCAATCGGCCGTTTTGGAGCGATTGGCTCGTGCGATGCAAGCCCATCCAGAATTAGTGGCAGGGGAAGGACGGTTTGATACAGAATTAATGCGGCGCAGCCTGGGTTTGCTCGTAAGTAAGGGGGGAGCAGAAGGGATTCAATGCTTAGCCCGCATGGGAGAAGGCCTCGGCTTGGCTATCAAGGTGGAGGATGGCTCCAGCAGGGCGAAATGGGCGGTGGCGCTGCACTTGCTTAGGCAGTTGGATTGGTTAACCCCATCAGCTCTCGAGGAATTGGAGCAACAATTTTTGATTCCAATGGCAGGGCAACGGCTTGAGGTACGCGGTCAGTTGCGTTGAGTTGTTTACTTTTAGAGAGTCGATACCGTATTATTAAATCTTGGTGATCACTCCGCGGGGTAGAGCAGTCTGGTAGCTCGTCGGGCTCATAACCCGAAGGTCGGGAGTTCAAATCTCCCCCCCGCCACCAATTCATCAAAGTTTTTGTACATTTAAAATATTCTGTTTATTAATTAAAGATTCAGTACTCCGAACCTTTTCCTTTGAAAATTTATCTAGCATTTTTTGTTAAAAATACCATTTAGATAATGTTGTGCAATTGTTTTATCAGTGCTTCCATTTTGGTATAGAAAATTTGCAATTGCGCAACTAACTAATTGATATTGATCCCAGTGAGGATTGATTTTCAGAAAATCTTTCATGCGCTCAAATAACGCTTCTGGTAGCTCTGCTTCCATGCTCACCACATCAAAATTGTTTGTTCCCATGCTTGCATCTGTAACGCTCGTCAAATTCCTAATTCGCTCGATTCCAATCATGAAGCCACAGTTCCGGTGGTTTCGTCAAAACGGAAGCATTGCCTTCGTATTAGCTGTCCTATCGCTGAGATCAATTGCAATCAAAGAATGTTTGGCTTTCTAAGATTTTGAAGCAAGTTGGCTTGAGCGGTTGGCAGCATTAGTCAAGGGCAGCTGGTATGCAAAATTACATTTCACAGGATTTTGAGATTGCCGGCTCGCTGCCAGAGATTTTTAAAGGCAATTGCTATTTCCCTGTGGAAAAGCTGGTTAAAGTTGTGGAAAAGACTTAAGAGCTGGGGATAACCTTGAATGATAAGTAAAACTTATTAAATATAGTCTTGCCGGTCTTGTCCCAACAGCTAGACGCTTGTAAACCCTCTCGAGCGGCCAGATCTTTCTGATTTAAAGCAAAACCCTGCTTCCGCTCAGATCACTGCTTTGGCATGCATCCATAGCAATCTGGCTCTGTAAGCCCTCAAGTAAACCAGGCACCATTGGTTTCGCTTCTTTAATTGCCTCCGCCCACCAGCCGATGAGCCGAGCCACGGGAGCGATGCGGCCGTCTTCCCAGGTGCGGTTGTATTTAAAGGCTGGATTATTGGGTATAGCTGCCATCGTTTCTCCTTTGAGGCATCCCTGCAAACCAAAGCCATGCACGTAGTCGGCTTGGTTGCTGCTACCTAAGACCAATGTTCCTTCTGAACCATAAAACTCAAGCCAGCAGCCCCTTCCCTGCCGGGCCACTGAAGAAAGAGCTAATTGGGCCGATAGAAATTGCTTTGAAGCGCTCCAATGGGGCTGCAGTTGCATTTGGATTAGGGCTGTATCAGCTGCATCCACCGCGGCAAAACCATTGCCGTTTGGCATTGGACGCTCCTTGATCGCCACAGATAACTGGGCTTGAAGCGCCACGATCGGCCCCACTAGCCACTCCATCATGTCGAAGGCGTGGCTGCCAAGAGCACCTAAAACACCCCCCCCTAACTCCTGTTGTGCATACCAATTCCAGGGTCGCTTTGGATCGCTGCGGCTCTCCATCAGCCAATCGAAACGCACTAACCAAGGTTCCCCAAGCCAACCAGCCCTGAGCAGTTCCGCTAGTTGCTGAAATGCGGGCACTGCTCGATATTCAAAATTAATGGCACAACAACATCCCTGGGCAAGGGCTAGTTGCTCTAATTGCAGCGCCTCTGTGGAATTGAGAGCGACTGGTTTTTCCAGCAGCACATGCTTACCGGCAAGAAGTGCCTGTTTTGCTAGCTGGAATCGAGCTTCTGGGGGAGTTGCAATGATTAAGGCCTCTACCTCGGGATTGGCCAATAGCTCCTTGAAATTTGAGCTGCCCCAAAGCCCTGTTCTGCTGCAAGATTGCTGCAACTTCTCATTTTGCGGATGCCAAAGGGCAACTGGTGTTGTGGCAGGGCAGGCATACAAAGCCGGAAGGTGCACTTTTTCACCAAAACCCAAGCCGGCGATTGCAACACCTAATTGAGAAGCTTTCAAGCCTTGCTTGCCTCCCTTAATCCCTGGCTACTCGCCTCTGCGCAAGACTGCTCAAGCACCTCAGCGATTAAATCTTCCGATCCCACGAGTTGCCAATCAGCCCTCGGTTTCGGTAATCCATTTACTTGCAGATCTTTATAAAGCTTTTCATCGCAATCCAAAGCCATCACGTAAAGAGAACCGGTTGCTGTTTTTCCTGATTCATCGGGAGTGGCGCTAAATCTACTTAAAACTGTTAATTCGCCTTTGCGGTTAAGCCTCAAGCTGCCTTTGTCCCACCATTGACGACCAGCACTGGTGGGTACTACTTCCTGCCAATCAACCGGGCCAGCAAACACCGGCAAGGGCTGAATTAAACTCAGCAAAAACAGCAGTGCAGCAGTAAACAGAAGCGCCTTTAGAAACTTCATGCAACTTGACCATGTAATTCCAGCAGACTTGCCATAGTGCTACGCAGCTTGGTGCGGGGAACTATTGCATCAACAAATCCGTGGTCTTGGATGTATTCAGCAGTTTGAAAATCGTCGGGTAGTTTTTCTCTTAAGGTTTGCTCGATTACACGGCGTCCGGCAAAGCCAATAAGTGCTTTCGGTTCTGCAAGGATTAAATCTCCCAACATTGCAAAACTTGCCGTTACGCCTCCGGTGGTGGGATGAGTGAGCAATGGAATGTAAAGAAGTTCCTGGCTGCGGTGGCGCTCTAGAGCGCCAGACACTTTTGCCATTTGCATCAAACTAAGCATTCCTTCCTGCATCCGGGCGCCTCCGCTGGCGCATACAACTAAAACAGGCAAACGTTTGGCAGTGGCTGTTTCGATTAAACGGGTTAACTTTTCACCCACCACCGAACCCATACTTCCCCCCATAAAACGGAAATCCATAACCGCTACCGCGAGGGGAAATCCCTCAAGCCTGCCGATTCCGCAAACCACGGCATCGCGCATGCCTGTGCTTTGTTGACTATCGCGAATCCGATCGGCGTAAGCCCTTCGATCTTTAAAAGTGAGTGGATCGGTTGGGCTCAGGCCCGCATCGCTTTCAATAAAACTGTCTGGATCCATTAATAATCTGAGCCTCTCTTCACTGTCAATCCTGTGGTGATGACCGCAAGCAGAACAAACACTTGCGTTTGCTAGCAAATCTTTGCGGTAAACCACCTCTGCACATTCAGGGCATTTGCTCCATAAGCCATCACCTTCGTCATTTTCAGGCGCTGCCCGCACTAAAGGGGCAGTTTTACGGCGATCCGCAAACCAGTCGAGCAGCGACACAATGGACTTGCTAACACTTATCTATTAAAGGATCCGGAAGGGGGGGCTGATCACAAATCCCCAAAAGCTGTCGCAGGCAAGCCAGCTTAGAAATCCACCAACTGCCAAAAAAGGGCCAAAAGGAAAGGGCTCTCGAGCTGAAAGTTTGCCGCTAAGGCGCCCGATCACTCCAAATACTGCCCCAAGCAGCACAGCGAGGGCAACCGCAACTCCTAAACCCTTGAGGCCAAGCCAGGCGCCAAGCAGCGCCGCCAACTTCGCATCCCCTAGCCCTAAAGCCGGCACCCCCATGATTCTCTCGGCGCCAGCGCTAACGCTTTCAAAAGCCAGCAAACCCACTACGGCAGCAAGGCAGTGATACAAAAGCATTTCAGCGCCGGCACCCTGCGATGCACCGAGTCCAACACTGCATAACAAACCAGTTATTACCCCCCACTTGCAAAGTGATTCAGGTAGTTGCATCGTTTTTAAATCGATCAAGGCAAGCGGCAGCAACCAGCTCACAAAAATTGCACCAGCCAAAAGATTTAGTAATTGATCAGGGGCTCCCATTCGACCTACCCCAGGGAGTGCCAGCAGTACCCACAACCCAGCGCTTAATAATTCAACCGCCGGATAAATGGGGCTAATAGAGCTAAAGCAAAACGCGCACTTCCCCTTTAACAAACACCAACTCAAAACCGGAATGTTTTGATGCCAGGCCAGGCTTTTGCCACATTTTGGACAATGGCTGCCCGGCCAAACGCATGATTCCCCCCTAGGTATGCGCCACACAACTACGTTTATAAAACTGCCAATACACAAGCCAAATAAGGCTGCCGTAAGCGCTAATTGTGATGTCATCGCCGCGAGCGATTTTTTTGCTGCGGCTTAATCCGTAACAAATCCAATGGCACAAATTGCTCCTGGGGTAGTAAAACTGGCGCTTCAAAAATCAAGCGAGCTGATCTACCGCCTGCAACAATCACAACCCCTAGAGGGTCGGGGCTGCCGCAGCGTTCCAAATAATGCAAATACAAGCGCCGGGCAATTTGAAGCATTCTCCCTAATTGTTCAGGGGGACAGCGCCACATCGCGGCATCGAATTGCCCCGAAGCGCCATCGATGGCAAAAGATGGAATTGTCACCACTGAAGCCTAGCTAATTTAATGAGTAAATATCAAGCTTTTTGGCGCTTTTGTTCAATCATGCGATGAATGATAGGGGTGAGAATAAGCTCCATCGCAAATCCCATCTTGCCTCCGTTCACAACAATTGAAGTTGGGCTAGACATGAAGGAGTCGTGAATCATGTCTAGTAAGTAGGTGAAATCAACATCAAACTTATCGCGAGCTCCTTTGCGGAAATGAATGATTACGAAGCTTTCATCCGGGGCGGGGATATTGCGGCAGATAAACGGGTTTGAGGTGTCGATCGTGGGCACTCTTTGAAAGTTGATGTCTGTGAGGCTGAATTGGGGGCAGATGTGATTGATGTAATCCGGCATACGGCGCAGGATTGTGTCAACGATTGCTTCGGCTGAATAACCGCGTTCAGCATTATCGCGGTGAATTTTTTGAATCCATTCCAAGTTGGTGATTGGTACTACACCAACAAGTAAATCGGCAAGGCTTGCCACGTCGTAGCCATCTCCCACCACTCCACCATGCAGCCCTTCATAGAACAGCAAATCTGTAGACCCTGGGATTGGCTCCCAAGGGGTGAATTGGCCTGGATTCAAATCAGTGCCAAGGCGAGCGTTATGTTCAGCTGCTTCCTCGGGGCTGTGTAAGTAGTAGCGCTTTTCACCGCCGCCGCTTTTAGCGTATTTACGAAACAGCTCCTCTAATTTGTCGAAAAGGTTGGCTTCCGGTCCGAAATGGGAGAAGTTTTCACCTGCTTTCAAGGCGCTGGCCATTGCTTCTTTCATGGGAGCGCGTTCGTAGCGGTGATAGCTATCACCCTCCACCACTGCTGGTGTGATCCCTTCGCGGGTAAAAATATGTTCAAAAGCGCGTTTAACAGTGCTGGTGCCAGCTCCTGAGGATCCGGTAACCGCAACGATTGGGTGAAGCTTGGACATCAGCAGCACTACTAACTAAGCAAATTTTGTCAGAGCATCGGCCAAATTCGGCCAGTTGACTAAGCAAGAGCCTTGAGCAGTTCTTCCCCCATTGCTGCACAACCAATTTTTTTGCAACCTTCAGCCATCAGATCACCGGTGCGAAAACCTTTTCCCAGCACAGATTCAACAGCGGTTTCAAGGGCCTTGGCTGCCCCTTCTTGTTTAAGGCCAATCCGCAAAAGCATTGCCGCCGATAGCACCATCGCTAGGGGGTTAGCCACATCTGCTCCAGCAATATCTGGGGCTGAACCATGCACGGGTTCGAATAAACCGGGGCCTGAACTTCCTAAAGAAGCAGAGGGGAGCATGCCTATCGAACCGGTGAGCATTGCTGCCTCATCGCTCAAAATATCGCCAAATAAATTGCTGGTGAGCAGCACATCAAATTGACGCGGTTCCCGTACTAATTGCATTGCAGCGTTATCTACGTACATATGCGATAACTTCACATCAAGGTAAGAACCGGCCATGGCAGTTACCCGGTCACGCCAAAGCTGGCTTACATCCAAAACATTTGCTTTATCTACAGAACAAAGCTCTCCACGTCTTTGTTGAGCCAGCTCAAAGGCAACCTTGGCGATTCGATCTACTTCAGAACTGCAATAGGTCATGGTGTTGAAGCCCCTCTCTTCTCCGTTCTCTAGCTGCACCCTGCCTTTTGGCTGGCCGAAATAGATCCCTCCCGTAAGTTCACGCACCACCAACAAATCCACTCCACTAATCACTTCAGGCCGCAAACTGCTTGCTCCTAATAAAGCCGGCACAATCGCAACAGGCCTGAGATTTGCAAATAACTGAAGGCCAGCCCTTAAGGCAAGCAAGCCGGATTCCGGCCTTAGCTCCCGAGCTAAAGCGTCGTATTTAGGGGCGCCAATGGCGGCCAAAAGCACAGCATCACTGTTTTTACAAGCTTCCAAAGTGCTGGGCGGCAAAGGTTGCCCAAATTCCTCTATCGCCGCACCACCTACCGGTTGACGATTGAAATTCAATTGAAAGCCAAATTGGTGGCCCACTTTTTCCAGTAATTTCACCGCGACATCAGTGATCTCAGGGCCGATCCCATCTCCGGCCAGAAGGGTGATTTGGTAACTGCCCATTGCCGCTTAAGTGTTGATAGCTAGTCGCAACCTATCGCGTCAGTTCGATTGATTCAGCTGCCGCAGATTGCGAGCCATATCGGGTAACTTGCTAAAAACCGCAGAACAGCGGAGCCAAAGTCTGTTTGGAATTGCTGGATAACCACTAACAACTTCTCCAGCTGCTACTTCCCCGTGGATTCCTGATTTGGAAGAAGCAATGGCGCCATCACCAATAACAGCGCGATTTGCTACCCCCACCTGGCCAGCAAGAATGACGCCATTGCCAAGCTTTGCTCCGCCGGCAATACCTACCTGCGCAGCAATTGCGCAATTTTTGCCAATTACGACTCCGTGGCCAACCTGCACCAAATTATCGATTTTGCTTCCAGCACCAATGCGGGTTTCTCCCACTGCTGGGCGATCGATGGTGGAGCCGCAGCCCACCTCCACCCCTTCTTCCAGTACCACTAAACCGGTTTGGGGCATTTTGCGCCAGCCGCTGGCGGTGGGTACGAAGCCGAACCCCTCACTGCCGATAACTGCATGGGAATGCACAACACATGCTTCTGCAAGCCGGCTGCCTGGATGCAACACCGCATGGGAATGCAGTTCACAGCCCGGGCCGATTTCTACATCTGGATAGATCACAACGGCTGGATGCAAGATGCAGCCGGCCCCTATGCGGCTGTTTGCACCAATCACCACAAGCGCTCCCACATGCACTCCTTCAGCGAGAACCGCACTGGCATCCACCACAGCAGAGGGATGAATCCCGCAAGGCAATGGGCTTTTGGGATAAAGCTGCTCTAATGCCTCTGCAAAGCCAAGCCTTGGATTTTTTAGTGAAATCCATGCAATTCCCCTTTCAGTTGCTTTTGCATGGAGCTCGGGATCTGGGGGCAGCAGCAGGGCGGAGGCGCTTGTTTCAGCCAATGCAGCCAAGAGGGCATTGCCGGGTTCAAGAAAACTCAAGTCCCCTTGGCTTGCTTGATTAAGGGCAGCTGCGGCCTTTAATTCCGGATCATCGCCTAGAAAGAGCGGCTGATTTTCTCCCCCAGAAAGATGCTTTAGCAATGTGCTGAATTGCATGGCAGGCCTCATACCTCAGAGCTTGGCCGGGATCGTAGTGCTAATGCTTGAAACGGCAGTTATTACCAGTTGGTCGCGATGAATAACCACCTCCGGCAACTGAGGCTCAAACTGTTGCACTAAATGAGAGCTCAAACCAAGGCAGCGCCGCAGTTCTTTGCTGGCGTAAGCACAAAGACCGCGTCCTAATTCAAGGCCATCACTAGTAAGGATGCGTACCGGCGCTTGACGTTCAAATTCCCCATTAACTTTGATAATTCCGATAGCCAACAGGGAAGCGCCCTTATCGAGCAAGGCTCTTGCTGCCCCCTCATCCACCAGTAGATCGCCCTGAGGTACTGGGGCGTGGGCCAACCAGCGTTTGCGATCAGGTATGGGTGAAAGGCTTGCTAAAAAACGGGTGCCATGGCAGCGCCCGGCCAATAATTCGGATAAAACAAGCGGATTACGTCCATCAGCCAACCTCACTTGGATGCCACTAGCGGTGGCAATGCGGGCTGCCGCCAATTTTGTTGTAATCCCGCCAGTGCCCCATAGATTTCCAGTGCCGGCAACGGTTTGAAGGGCATCTAGTTGAGCGAGATTTTGTACTTCATCGATTGGTGTTGCCCCATTGTTTTGGCGGGGATCGCTGGAATAAAGACGATCCACATCTGTCAATAAAATTAATTCGTCAGCTTGTAGCGCTACGGCCACTAGGGCTGAAAGTGTGTCGTTATCTCCAAAACGCAGTTCTTCAGTGGCCAGGGTGTCATTTTCATTAATAATCGGCACCACATTCCAACTAAGAAGTTGCTGGAGGGTGCGGCTAGCACTTAAGAAACGACGCCTTGAAGCCAGATCGCCGCGGGTTATTAACACCTGGGCCACGGTTTGAGCATGGCTTTTAAAAGCATGGGCATAAAGACCCATCAGTTGACCTTGACCGATGGCTGCCGCTGCTTGTAATTCCTCAACGAGTTTTGGTCTTGTTTCTAGCCCCAGCTCTTGGCAGCCGAGGCCTACAGCACCACTGGTTACAAGGGCAACACCATGCCCTTTTGCCCGTTCAGCACTCAGGCTTGCGGCTAATCCTGCGATGAACTCAGCTGTGCTGAGCCCTTTATTGCCCCGCAACAAACTGGTGCCCACTTTCACCACCAAAGTGCGACTCATCAGTGCGGCAATCCCTTATGCGGCAATCCCTGCTCCATCCGGGCCCCCAGCCAGCGCGCCAATGTACGTTCGCTGCGCTGCAAAGTGTTTTTACTGCTCGGTTTGCCATCACTGCCAACGGCATGCACCAAAACTGTGAATAGCCCAAGACGGTTTCCTGCAAGTACGTCTGTGAAAACTCGATCGCCAATAAGTGCAACCTGAGCAGCAGGCAATTTCAATTGATTAAGCACAAGCCTTAAAGGGCCGCGTCTTGGTTTGCCTGCCCCGGCCGTAAAAGGCAGATCAAAGGCATTAGCAATTGCTTCAATTCTGCGGCGGTTTGGATTGTTACTAAATAAGTGCAAACGCCATTGATGGCGCGCTTTATTGAGCCATACGAATACATCTGCCGGGATTTCTTGGCTGTGTTGAGGCAGCAAGGTGCAATCCACATCGAGAACTAAGGCTTTGATGTTTAGATCGGCGAATACCTCCAAAGGCAAATCACAAACACTGCCCTTGGCCACCCAATTGGGTTCTAGCAAATCACGCAGGTTCAATCCTGAGACTCCCGCTCCTCCAATTCAGCTTCGATGCGTGGCTGCACTCGCTCGAACTCTTCACCTTCCACTAGCAGGGCATGGTCGTTTTCCATGCGGGCCACCACAAAGAAAGGATCAAGGGGGATGTATAAACCGTATTCCTCTTCTGCCACCATAAAACTTACTAATAGTTCGTAGGTTTCTGCATCATCATCATCATCTCCATCGGCATCTTCATCTTCATCTAAGTCGTCTGGATCTGGTTCTTCAAGCTCTCCAACAACGGTGAGGGTTACGGCAGAACGCACCAAAGAAAGTTCATGTTCCTGGAGCACCACTTCAGCGGTTGAGAGTATTGGCTCACTGGCATCTAAACCTTCCAGAAGTTCTGGCTCTTCATCGTCGCTAAGGCGAAACAAGCAAACGGGGGTGTCCACTGGTGTGAGCAAGGCGTAGTCGTGGCCATCAAGGGGGATCAGTTGTTCTAAGAAACACAGCAGTTCCTTACCTTGGCCATCGCGCACCACAACTGTGGGCACATCATTAGATCCCGAAAAAGAGGAGGTTTCGCCCATCGTTTCTGTTGCAACTACATCAGGATCCCTCAAGGCTCGCTGCTGTGCTGTCACTAATGGCCGCCGCATAGACCGGTTCAGGTCCTTCCTGCAGCCATTGCTCGAGCAACAAGGCAGCAGCGGCACTATCTAGGGCTCCGCTGCGATCGCCATGGAGCTGCAGACTTTCAGCTGCAGACCAGCTGCTGCAATGTTCATTAATCCATGCGAGGGGCAGTGCTAACGCCTGTGCTAGTTGGTTGCCGTAACGCCTGCAATATTCAGCTTGGAGGGTTGGTTGTTGGGCTTGATCTAGGGGAATTCCAACGATCAATGCTTCGCAGCGGCGTTGTTGCACCAGCGATTTAAAAATGAGCAGATCTCGAGAGAAAATTCCGCGGGCAATTGCAGGTAATGGCGAAATCGTTAGCCCAAGAGGATCGCACCCAGCTAAACCGATGCGTTTTTTTCCCACATCGATTGCCAGAACTGAACGAGGCTGGGGTGGCTGCTTCAACGCCAACGCATTGCTTCTGGAACTGGCCGTTGCCTTGGTTGCCATTGCCCCACCAAGCGTTCGATGGTGCGGCTGGCAAGTCCGGGGGGGGGCACTAATTCATGGCGGCGCCAAAGGCTACGGGCGAGCACAAGCTCCTCTTGGATTTGCAGTGCTCCTTGTTGAGCAAGCCATTCATTACCTTCACAATTACTAATGTCGCAGCGAATTAAGGCGGGCAGGTGTTTATCGGCAGCGTTAGTGAGTAACAAGCCAAGGATGTCTCCTAGAAGGTGTTTCCAGCCGGGATGAAGGCTTAATTCAATTTCAGTGGGCCCCCTATGGCGGCGCCTAAGTAGCCTTGCACCAGCCACCGCTTGGTGGCGTTGAAGATCTACCAACAAAAGGGAATCCACTTGGGAATCAGCCAAAAGATCTTCGCTGCGCAGATCTTGCATTTGGCGCAAGTGGCTTGGTGTTGCTGCAAGTTCAAGCTGCAACAGCAACACTGCAGTGGTCCGGCTTAGGGGTTGAAACTGAAAGGGCTCTGGCAATACCGCAACAGCTTTTAGTTTCCTTAGCGAATTAAGCAGCCATGCCTGTTGATGTTGGAGGATTTGAAAACCCTGTTCCCTTAGAGCCGCCAAGGTTTGTTCAGCGTTGCTGGCAGCCCTTGCAACCCAGGCCATAGCACCGGGAGCTTGCTCTAAAGCAGCTTTTAAAAGACAGCTGGCTACATCTAAAGGAGATACTGCGTCACCCCAACTTTCCAAAACCTCAAGGCGCCAGCAACTTCCTCTGCGATTGCAGGGTTCAGCAAGCAAAAATCCCACACATGCTCCGTCATCGCTAACAGCAACAAGGGCCAACGGCGCAGGTGAACTTGATGGGGCAAGCCACGGTTTAAGAGCGGAAATGGGTCTTAAAAAAACTAATTTCTGCAGTTGAGTTGATAGATATTGAAGTTCCGGTCTTTGCAGCTCAGCAAGGTGGCTCAGCTGCAAGAGCTCAACCTGCAGGTTTTGGTGCTGCAGTTGAGACTCCATGGCGTAGCCCATATTGCGCAACTTTATCTAGGTGTGTTCAGGATCGGGGCCTAACAACCACTAATGGCGTGCGTTCATTGGCATTGCCAGCTGGATTTGGCTTAAGGGCTCGCTCAAGCAAGTCGAGGTCACACCCCCTGCTGGCGGCCAATATTTTTACGCGGCCCAGATCATTCACATCCACTACAGCCACCCCATGGCCCAAGGCTGCTGCCATTAGCTGCGCCACTTTTTCAGGATCTTCAGGGCCCATCACAATTGTTTGGTCGTATGGAGGGGTTGATCCAGTTACGTCGTCGATTAATCGCGCCTGGGGGCCTGCTAATCGATAAAACCCACCTTTAATACCCGCCAGCTTTAAAAGAGCGCCAAGCAACCATGCCATCAATACCCTTGCAGGCCCAACTGAATTGATCAGGCTTTGCAGACCGCAGGCGGTGGCAAGACTGCTGGTGGGATGAAATACGCGGCAAAGTGACCTGGCTAATGCCGAGGGAACTATTTCAGATGGATGCTGATATCTGCCTTGCATTACTGCTAAGGGGCTTTCGGCAATGGTGAGAATGTCGCCCGGCTGTAAAACCGCTCCGGCGTAGTTGCGAAGGATTGTTTCAACATTGTCTAGTACCCCAAGCAAATGGGTGGGTACTGCCAACACATAACAGCGATCGCCCTCTCTCCATTTGGCCTCTTGCGGTTGAACTGGGGCAGGGTGCTTGAGGGGCACAAGTAAACCCTCACGTTTCTTAAGACGTCCAAAGGGGCCGTAATTCACCCAGTGGATATCTACCCAAAGCGAATCAAGCCGTTGCTCTAGCTGCTCACCTTCAATCCATATGGAAATTTTTGCCTGGGTGCTCTTGTGCCCTTTAACGATGTAAGCAAACCAATAATCATCAGCGCGGCTTTCCTCGTCGGGATGACGAGGTTCCACCCTTGTAGTGAGGGTGATGTTTTTAAGGCTTTCACTGGCTAGTAAACGCGGTTTTGCCCTGAGTTCCGGTACAAACACTTCCATCTGGCCATGGGGGTTGTTGATGGTTACAAAACCTTCAACGCAGTAACGCCCAGGCGTGATCGACACTCTCCAAGCTTCAAATTTCAGTTTTAGTGGTGAACTCGGCTCTAGGCGATGCCTTGCTTCAAGCCAAAGCAATAGCAGCCCAAGGCCAGCGAGGCTTAGGGCGAAAAAAGTGAAAGTCAGTTGCAGTAGCTCCATGGCGGCGAGAGTAAGACCCCATCTGTTAGGTTTTTGTTGTGGTTGTGTTCAGCACGATTTCGTTATGAACTGATGAATTATCGGTTCGGGCGTTGATCTTGCTGTGATACGGTTCACAAGTCGTCGAAAGGCGACGCACCTGGACAACCGAAAAGC
>NZ_CEXBMR010000022.1:0-26670 GCF_982614295.1 Synechococcus sp. | reverse complement strand
CCCCCACCTGGCGGCCACGGGTCCAAAGAAAAGGCTGATCAGCGGGGGTGGTGTAGGGGTTTTGCTGTTCGTTTATATAAAGATCGGGGTTATTTTTCCAATAGCCAGGGTGCTGGCTTTGCAGCAAATGGTGGCCGGCACTGAGGTGGGCCAAGCGCCGCAGGCTATTTAAAGGTTCTGCCCCAAGGGCTTCGCCAACGGATTTATCAGCACCCGCCTCCAGCACCAGCACCTTTAAACCCTGTTGGGCCAGGGTGTTAGCTGCCACAGCACCGGTGGCACCACTACCCACCACAAGGGCGTCGTAGCAATGGTGGGGGTCAAATTTCATATCTACACTGAGATCCCAGGGATGTGGTCGGTAAACTGCTGCCAACCAGCGTTCTAATAATGGTGTCTGCCCTGCGTCGCCTTGCCCTATGGGCTCTTGCGTTTGTGCTCAGCATTGGCTTAAGCGCCTGTGATGGTGGAAATGCCAAAGCCGCGCCAACGATTAGCGCAGAGGATATGGCAACAATCGGGCGACAAGCTCAGGGCTTTTTAGCCGCTAAAGAGCGCCTGCCTGAGCTGGCCACTTTGGTGAATGAAAAAAACTGGGTATTTACCCGTAACTTGATTCATGGCCCAATGCAAGAAGTAAGCCGCGAGATGAGCTACATCAACCAACGTTTACTACCAGCTGATCGCGCCGAAGCAAACAAACGCGCTAATGCCTTAAAAGAATCATTAGCGGAATTAGACGAATCAGCACGCTTGCAAGATGGCAACACCCTAAGCAAAAATTACATTCGCGTTGCCAGTGGCTTTGGCGCCTACGCCGAAGTAATCCCAAGCGCAGCGCTCAACTGAATTTAATTAATAAGCAAAAAAAAGTTGCAGTTATTGGCAGCGGTTTTGTTGGCTGCTGCACAGCCTGGCTGTTGAGCAAACAAGGATTCAATGTAACAATTATATCTCCAAAAAAAGACATAACTGGGGGAAGTATTGCAGCCCTGGGTTTATTAATGGCTAATGTATTTCAACGCAGTGGCGGCAGAAATTGGCGGCTTAGGCAACAATCGTTAGCCCTATTCGGGCAATGGCAACAGGAATTAGAGGCCGCTGGCTTTGAGGTACCAATCCAACGGGGGCTCTGGATGCTTGCAGATAGCAGCAACCAATTCAAAAAACAACAAGCGCTAGCAGAAAAACGTAAAAAAGAAAATATAAAGCTGGAAACTTTTGATCCTATTCAATTAAATAATTTTGTAAATAGCGGTCGTCTACCAGAGCTACCGCAAGGTGTATGCGGGGCATTGTGGAGCGAATTTGATGGTCAGGTTGATCCCCAGCAGTGGATGCAGGCACTATTACGTAGTGGCCAAAATTACGGACTAGAAATTATTGATGGGCTTGTGAATCAACTGAAACAAGATTGCGGCAACTGGCAGGTGAGCTGGCTCTGCATTAACAATGATCAAAATAATCAAAAATATATTGAAAATAGAAAGTTTGACGTGATTTTGCTTTGTTCAGGGCTTGCCAGCACTGAGTTGTTAAAGCCATTAGCAGAAGATATTTCTACTGCGATCACCTTGCAGCCTGTAATTGGCCAAGCGCTTGAGTTAAAGCTCCCTACAGATATCAATTGGCAGGGCAATATTAATTGGGGTGGCATCAATTTGGTACCCCGCCCTGGGGGTCGCCTTTGGCTTGGTGCCACCCTGGAACCGACTCAAACTACAAGCCAAATGGGCTCAACAGAGGCACTGCAGGCGATGCAACACCTAAATGGAGCAGCACCAGAATGGTTAAAGCGAGCTCAAATATTACGCAAATGGCAGGGGGTAAGGGCACAACCACTAGAACGCACAGCTCCAATTCTTGAGCTGCTGCTGCCAGGCTTAATGATTTTGGCCGGCCATTATCGCAATGGCATCCTCTTGGGACCAGCCAGTGCAGCGTGGGCAGCAGCAAACATTTTAAATTGAATTAACCACAAATCAACAGAACATACTCAAGTGCTACCTACTAATTTTTGGCGTAATTTTTTGATTTGATCACGCAAACTAGCTGCCGCTTCAAAGTCTAGGTTTGCAGCTGCTATTTTCATTTTATCCTCCAGCTGTTTAATTAATTCAGGCATTGCTTCTAGTGAAACTCCATAGTGATTGGAAACTTCAGGCGCTTCGGCGGGCTGCTCATCATTTAATTTGCGTGATAACTCAAGGAAAGCAAGAATTGGGTTATTACCTATTGAGCTTTTGCCTGCAGGTCTTGGAGTAATACCGTGCTTTAAATTATATTCATGTTGAACAGCACGACGATTTTCAGTTACGGTTATCGCCTTTGCCATTGAATCGGTGAGATTATCTGCGTATAAAATAGCCCTGCCATCAATATGACGAGCTGCCCTTCCTATCGTTTGAATTAAAGACCTTTCAGCGCGCAAAAAGCCCTCCTTATCTGCATCTAATATCGCCACTAACGACACCTCCGGTAAATCCAAGCCCTCCCGCAATAAATTCACCCCAACCAACACGTCATATTCACCATTGCGCAAATCTTGAATAATTTCAATGCGTTCAATCGAGTGAATTTCAGAATGCAAATATCTAACTTTTACCTGATTTTCAGCTAAATAATCAGTAAGATCTTCTGCCATACGTTTTGTGAGCGTTGTTATCAACACCCTTTCTTTGCGATCAGCCCGCACCCGGATCTCACCCAACAAATCATCAACCTGCCCACCGGTAGGCCGCACTTCCACAATTGGATCTAGCACTCCTGTGGGGCGGATTACCTGTTCTGCTATTTGGCCATTTGATATTTCTAGTTCCCAATTTCCTGGAGTTGCGCTTACAAAAATTGTTTGTTGCGCTTTTTGCCAGAATTCTTCTGCTTTTAAAGGGCGGTTATCAGCAGCGCTTGGCAAGCGAAAACCATGATCAATTAATACCTGCTTTCTAGCTCGATCACCGTTATACATGGCATGTAATTGTGAGCAGGTAACGTGGCTTTCATCTACAACTAACAGCCAATCTTTAGGGAAATAATCAATCAAGCATTCAGGTGGCGTACCCGCTTGCCTTCCAGCTAAATGCCTAGCATAATTTTCAACTCCATTGCAATAACCCACCTGTTGCAACATTTCAAGATCGTAGGTGGTGCGCTGCTCTAAACGCTGCGCTTCCAAAAGTTTCCCCTGGCCTTGTAATTCATCCAAGCGAAAGCGCAGTTCAGCTCGTATCTCAGCAATTGCGCCATCTAAGCGATCTTTCGGTGTAACGAAGTGTTTGGCAGGATAGATATTAATTTGTTCTAAACTTTTTAAAATTTCACCGGTGGTGGGGTCTACATAACGAATGGCTTCCACCTCATCACCAAATAATTCAATTCTTACTAATCGATCTTCGTAGGCCGGGCCAATTTCCAACACATCTCCTTTAACTCGAAAGCGACCGCGCGCAATCTCTGTATCATTACGCGTATATTGATTATTAACAAGTTCACGCAAAGAAGAGCGTAAATCTATTGTTTCCCCCACTTTAAATGGCACTGCTGCCTTTAAGTATTCCGAGGGAATACCAAGGCCATAAATACAACTTATCGATGCAACAACAATCACGTCATTGCGCTCAAATAAAGAGCGCGTCGCCGAGTGACGCAACATATCTATCTCTTCATTGATAGATGCTGTCTTAGCGATATATGTATCTGAAACCGGCACATATGCCTCAGGCTGGTAATAATCATAATAAGATATAAAATATTCAACAGCATTCTGCGGAAAAAATTCCCGCAACTCATTACATAGCTGAGCTGCCAGGGTTTTGTTATGGGCTAAAACTAAAGCCGAGCGTCCGGTGCGCTGGATCACATTAGCGATTGAGAACGTTTTGCCTGTGCCAGTAGCACCCAGCAGGGTTTGATATCGTTCGCCGGCATCAACACCCTGCACCAGGGTTTCGATGGCGCTGGGCTGATCCCCATTGGGGCTATATGGAGCTTGAAGGCGGAAATCCACCGGGGCTCAATCTATTGGCATTAAATACTAAAGAGAAAATCACTGCTTTGTAAGCCGATCAAACTTTATTAGCTCATCAAGCCGAGAAGGCGCAAAGATACCGTGCTAAAAGTGCTGTATGCCAAAGCGCCAAGCAGCACACTAAAGATCCCATTTTTTAAGCGAAACCCATCCACCATGCTGGCAGCTATACCAAATAATATTGCTGTTATGACCCAATTAAATAATAAACTAATCGGCTGAATTAAGCCACCTAAACTACTCACAGCCCAAGGCAATAAAAATAGAGCTTTTAATGGCAATGTTAATAAGGTGCCTAATAAACCAATGGCGCCAGCTGATAGCAACGCAGCGCCAAAGCCCTCAAATTCCACCCCAAGGGGCAAACTAGCAACTACAAGTAGCACTATTGCCCGAACTGGCCATTGCAGTAGCCAGGCAAAGCCAGTCATTTATTTAGCGATGATTGTTCTCGCAACAGTAGCCACGAGAGCCTCCCTCAAGCCACGCACTACCGCCACCATTGCAATTTCATCGTTAAGCCTGTTCACAGCAGAACCAACTCCCACCCCTGCAGCACCTGCCGCTTGAGCAAGAGGCAAGGTAACGGCTGATAAACCAGAGGCGCAAAGCACAGGAACTCGCACCGCACGGCTAATTACATGGGCTGCCGCAAGGGTTGGAGCTGCCTTTTCAATTAAACCCTGCACGCCAGGGCTGTAAGGCCGAGCGCTGCTGCCGCCTTCAGTTTGGATTAAATCGGCTCCTGCTGTTACCAAATCAATCGCCAACTGCTCCTGTTGATCAAGGGGCAAGGTGTGGGGCACTGTTACCGAGAGGGGAATATCAGCAGCTAGAACCTTGGTGCGGAGAGTGAGCTCGAGCACCTCAACTGCTCCAAACACCCGACCAAGGGGGTAAAAACTGTCGTAATTTCCAATTTCCAACATCGTGGCCCCTGCTACCACCGCTGCAGGAAACAGTTCGGGATCAACTGCTGATACGCAGATTGGTAAACCAGATTGAGCCGCGGCCAATCTCACCAGGGCTGGGTCGCAAGCCACATCGATTAAATCAGCGCCCCCCGCTGCCGCAGCGCGAGCCACCATTGCAACAGCCGTGGCATCAAAATTGGCTAGTCCAGCTATCACTTTGAGTAAGCGCTGCTCGCTTAGGGCCGTATTTAGGGAATGGGGCAGCAACATAACAGTGCTAATTCAGATCTTTAATTCTCCCACGTAAGCCCAATTACAGGGAAGCTATTGCTATGGCAATTTCCTGGAGCACTTACCACCTGCGGCTGCACCAGCGCTTGTTGCGCGAACCTCTGCTGCTGCCCCCTGGGGCCCAACTGTTGTTGGCGGTATCTGGCGGCCAAGACTCCATGGCGTTAACAGCATTAATGCTGGATTTACAACGCTTGCACCACTGGCAACTGCAGCTGTGGCATGGCAATCACTGTTGGCGCCAAGAATCAGAACAACAGGCTGAGGCCCTAGCTGCATGGGCAAAAAGCAAAAACCTAAAAATTCAGATCGATAGCTGGGCGAATCCGCTACATACAGAAGCTGCTGCAAGGGAATGGCGTTATGGCTGCCTCGAGCAGCGGG
This sequence comes from Synechococcus sp., assembly GCF_982614295.1. Classification (NCBI taxonomy): domain Bacteria; kingdom Bacillati; phylum Cyanobacteriota; class Cyanophyceae; order Synechococcales; family Synechococcaceae; genus Synechococcus; species Synechococcus sp. The sequence goes on along the minus strand of NZ_CEXBMR010000022.1, from coordinate 21,054 downwards.
CCAAAACTCAAGACTGCAGAATTGTGCTCACGGCCCACACCGCAAACGATCGCAGTGAAACGCTGCTTTTGCATCTGGCCCGCGGCAGCCACCGTCGCGGCCTGGGCAGCTTGATGGCGCAACGGCAGCTCTGCCAAGGAATTCAACTTGTGCGGCCTTTACTAAATTTTTCTAGGGCAGATACCGCCAGGATTTGTGAAACATTGTCAATCCCAATCTGGCTGGATCCCAGCAACACTGATCAACGTTTTAGCCGTAATCGAATCCGTAATGAGGTGTTACCAGTGCTGGAGCAATTGCATCCAGGTGCCACACAAAGAATGGCTGCAACTGCAGAAGGATTTAGCGCTGAACAAGAAAGCTATGGAGAATTACTTGATCTCGCTCTTAAAGCTTTGCAGGCAGATGATTCAAAAATACAACGCAAAAAGTTGATGGCATTATCAATTCCCTGCCGCGGCCAGTTGTTGCAACATTGGCTGCTGCAACAGGGTTTAGCTGCAATGGGGGCAACACAAATAAAACAATTGTGGCCCCAATTGGAAACCAACCGGGGCCCAAATCAAATGGTTTTAGCCAAAGGCAAAACGCTCGAATGGGATCGTTTACACATCTGGCTTAACAGCTAATCAGCCAACAGCGGCGCTGGGGCGGCGGCGGCGCAGACGATTGTCGTCTGCTGGTTGCAGCTCAGCTTCTGCTGGGGCGGCGCTTGCGGGTTGAGCTTGGGCCTGGGCCTGGGGTTGAGATTGAGGACGATCTCTTTCAGCCCGTGCTGCCCGAGATACCGGTGCACGATCTTCCACCGGATTCTTCGAAACATAAGCAGGGGTACCGGCTGGGGCGGGCTGCACCAAGCAAATGATCAAAGGTTCCACCTGCAATTCGCGCCGCATACGCCGTTGCAAACCCACCTCAATCTCCCGCTGCACACCAACCCAATCCACCTCGGGAGCATTGCCGCCAGTGTTGCGGGCTAACTGATTCCAACGGTTTTCCAAAACCCAACCCACTTCCCGTTCAGCCCACATCGACATCTTGCGCGGTTCAGCTGTTGTAACCACACCCCGCAGATTTACCCGTGGTGGAGCCACCATCAAACCTTCAGTGCTGATGGCAGCAAGCATTGTGATTACACCATCACCAGCTAATTGCTGGCGTTCTTTTAATACGCGGGCATCAACAATGCCATTGCGTGAATTATCCAGCAATTCGATACCAGCTTTTACAGGATCACCCCTACGGATGGAATCGGGGGTGAGTTCCACCACATCACCGTTATCAATAATCAAAATATTATTTTCTGGTACGCCCATAGATTGAGCGGTGCGGGAATGGCACATCAACATGCGATGTTCACCGTGCACAGGTACAAAAAACCTAGGCCTTGTAAGAGCAATCATCAACTTTTGATCCTCTTGGCTGCCATGGCCAGAAACGTGAATGCCCTCACCTTTGCCATACACCACCTTGGCGCCAAGCATCATCAAGCGATCAATAGTATTCACAACCGAAATTGTGTTACCTGGGATTGGGCTGGCTGAGAAAATGATTTTATCTGTGGATTTAACCTGCACTTGAGGATGCTCGCAACGGGAGATTCGGCTCAAAGCGGCAAGCGATTCACCTTGGCTACCAGTCATCAATAAAAGTGTTTCGCGATCGGGAATATCACGAATCTGCTTGATAGGAACAAACAGTTCATCTGGGCAGCGGATGTAACCCAATTCCCGTGCTTTTGCAATCACGTTAAGCATCGAGCGACCAAGCAAACTAACCTTGCGGCCGTGCTTAAGGGCCAGCTCAAGAATCATCGATACACGATGCACTGAACTTGCAAAAGTAGTTATTAATACCCTGCCTTCCGCTGTGGAAATATGGCGATCTAGATTAGGAAATACCGCCCGTTCTGATGGAGTGAATCCAGGCAACTCAGCGTTTGTGGAATCACTAAACATGCAGAGCACGCCCTGCTCTCCGTATTGAGCCATCCGCTGAATATCAAAATATTCGCCATCTACAGGGGTGTGATCAAACTTAAAATCACCGGTAAATACAACAACTCCCACAGGTGTTGTTATCGCCAATGAAAAACTATCGGCGATTGAGTGAGTATTACGGATAAACTCAACTTTAAAGTGCTGCCCCACCTTCACCACATCGCGTGGTGCAACGGTTTGCAAGGTGGTGCGATCTGCCACACCGGCTTCGGCCATTTTGCCTTCCAGAAGAGAAAGTGCCAGCCGGGGCCCATAAATGATCGGAATATTAAAATGCTTAAGGTGGTGAGAAATGCCACCAATATGATCTTCATGGCCGTGGGTAACAATCATCCCACGGATTCTTTTTTGATTTTCCCTTAAGTAACTAGTGTCTGGCATAACAACATTTACGCCGTGCATACCATCGCTTGGGAAGGCGAGGCCAGCATCAACTAACATCAAATCATCGCCGTATTCAAATACACAAGTATTTTTACCAATCTCATGTAAACCTCCTAACGGGATCACCCGTAGCGCTGGTGTTTTGGTTGCGGGTGTTGCTGAAATAGCCATAGAAACCTTTTAAAAAATAATTGGAAAGTGGAAAGATAATGAGCGGCTGCCCATCGCCTTGAGGTCAGGTAGGACGCAAAGCGGCAAGCAAAACGGCGAGGGATTCACGAATAACACTAGGGGCTGGCACCAAAGGCAAGCGGGCCGAACCAACGGGCCACCCCTCAAGCTCTAATGCAGCTTTAACTGGAATGGGGTTGCTACTACAAAACAAACCTTGCATAAGAGGTAACAAACGTTCGTGAATCGAAAGGGCCTTCTGTATTTCACCAGCCAAAAAAGCTTGAATCATCTGTTGCAATTCCTCCCCCACCAAATGACTTGCAACACTCACAACTCCAACCGCCCCCAATGCCAACATTGGCAGGGTTAAAGAATCATCGCCGCTATAAATTGCTAAGCGATCTCCGCAGGTAGCTCTCAAACTACTCACTTCATCCACTGAGCCGCTGGCTGCTTTAAACGCCACCACATTGGAATATTGCATTAATCGGGCTGTGGTTTCTGGGGCAAGGCTGCAACCGGTTCTAGCGGGAATGTTGTAAAGCATCAGAGGCAGATTTGGCGCTGCTGCTGCCACTGCAGCGAAATGAGCTTCCAAACCAGCTTGGGGTGGCTTGTTGTAATAAGGCACCACTACAAGGGCACCATCGGCCCCCAAAGCAGCTGCCTCCCGGGTGGCTTCGATTGCTTCAGCGGTGGAGTTACTGCCGGTGCCAGCTAATACCTTGGCCTTACCAGCAACTGCTAAGAGCACAGCTTGCAACAAAGCATGTTGCTCATCCCAACAAAGCGTTGGTGATTCACCAGTAGTGCCGCATACAACTAAGGCATCAGAGCCGTGATCTACAAGGTGTCGAGCCAAACGACCAGCAAGGCCAAGATCCAGTGCACCATCACTATCAAATGGTGTAACCATCGCTGTAACTAAATGCCCAAAAACTGCACTACTCATGGCGCCACCTGCTGCTGCAAAAGTTCAGCAATTTGGATTGCATTCAATGCGGCTCCTTTACGAATTTGATCACCGCAAAGCCAGAATTCAAGTGCATTTGGATTACTTAAATCTTGGCGAATTCGGCCCACCGCCACCGCATCACGGCCGGTTACATCGCTGGGCATCGGGAAGCGATTAGTGGCGAAATCTTCAATTAATTCCAAGCCGGCTGCTGCCGATAGCAAGGCCCTGGCCTCCTCTACAGGGAATGGTTCTTCGAATTCAAGATTCACCGCTTCCGAATGGGCTCTTAGCACCGGAACACGCACGCAAGTGGCAGTTAAACGCAGTTGATCGAGCCCCATGATCTTGCGAGTTTCATAGAGCATCTTCAATTCTTCTTCGCAGTACCCATTTGCTTGCAGCGGTGAATTGTGCAAAAACAAATTAAATGCCAACGAATAAGGCAACACTTCACTTTGCGGTTCACCACCATCGAGAACAGTGCGGCTCAACTGCTGTAACTCCTCCATCGCCCTAGCGCCAGCGCCACTGGCAGATTGATAAGTGCTTACCACCACTCGCTTCAAGGGGCGCTGCGCCGCAAGCGGAGCTAACGCCAAACTCAACAAAATTGTGGTGCAATTCGGGTTGGCAATTATGCCTTTGTGCTGCAGGGCAGCCGCTGGATTCACCTCTGGAACCACCAGTGGCACTTCAGGATCAAGGCGAAAAGCGCTGGAATTATCAATAACAATTGCCCCTTGCTGCACCGCTATGGGTGCCCACTGGCGCGACACCGAACCACCAGCTGATGCCAAAACAAGATCTACCCCCTGCAGGGCTGCTTCATCAACAGCTTGCACCTTAAGTTTTTCCCCTTGCCAGGGCACCGCAACACCAGCCGAGCGGGGGGAGGCCAAAAGCCGTAATTCCTTGATCGGAAAAGCTCGTTCAGCCAAAAGAGCAAGTAGTTCTTGGCCCACTGCGCCTGTGGCCCCAAGAATGGCAACGGTTTGCGGCTTAGCCGCGTTTGCGGGGGTCAACGGTGGTAAGTGAAATCAAGCAAAGCTGAACAACCACGGAAGGGCATCGCCTTCTCGTTTGTTATCCCAATAATACGCTTTGAGGATCCCCGTGCCGGTTTGTTTCTAGGATCACGAGCTTGGATTGAATCGGCCTACCCATGAGCAGCACCCTTACGGTTTCCACTTCCCCTTTGCCTGGCAGTCGATTAGCCATCGAAGTTGGGGTGCCCGGCGGCCGCTGCCAAGCCTCCTACGAGGCGGCAATTAAGAAATTGGGCCTCACTGTGAAGCTGGCTGGGTTCCGTCAAGGAAAGGTGCCGCGGCCAGTTTTGTTGCAACAACTGGGGGCTACGCGGGTGAAGGCCACAGCCCTTGAAGAGTTAGTGGAAAGCGTGTTGAAAGATGCCCTCGCCCAAGAGCAGTTAAAAGCCCTCGGGCAACCGGAATTGAGCGGTGGTTTCGACAGCCTGCTAGCGCAATTTGAACCCGGTAAGGAGTTGCTGTTGAAACTGGAAATGGATGTACCACCAACGCCAACTCTAAAAACCACCAAAGGATTAAAAGCAGAAGCAGAAGAAGTGCAATTCGATCCAGCTCGGGTAGATGAGCTGCTCGAGCAATCCCGCAGGCAACTGGCCACCCTGGTGCCGATTAGCGATAGAGCTGCCGCCATCGGTGATGTGGCTGTAGTGAGCTTCAGCGGTGTTTTTAGCGATACCGATGAACCAATAAGCGGTGGCAGCGCTGAAAGCCTTGAGGTGGAGCTGGAGGTGGGGCGAATGATTCCCGGCTTTGTTGAAGGGATCGTGGGATTAACCCTTGGCGCTGAAACCGAGGTGAATTGCCAATTTCCTAGCGATTACCCAGATGAAACATGCCGCGGCCGTGGCGCTAGCTTCAAAATCAGCCTTAACGATCTCAAAGCCAAAGAACTACCCAGCCTTGATGATGCCTTCGCTCAACAAGCAAGCGATAAAGAAACCCTGGCAGAACTGCGCACAGAACTGGAAACACGCCTAAAAGTTGACGCCGAAAAACGCCAAAAAATCAACCGCGAACAAGCTTTGCTGAAAGCTTTGGTGGCGGAATTAGAGGTGGAAATCCCTGAAAGTTTGATTAAAGAAGAAGTGAACACAATGTTGCAGGAAACCGCTGCTGAGATGTCTCGCCAGGGGATGGATATCAACAAACTGTTCACCCCTGAGCTGGTGCGCAATCTGGCCAGCAAATCACGGGAGGAGGCCACTGAACGGCTGCGGGGCAGCCTTGCCTTGCAAGCCCTTGCCAAAGCGGAAGCTATCGCTGTGGAAGATTCAATTTTGGAGGCGAAATTAAAAGAGGTGATCCGCGGTTTAAGCGATACCAATCGGATTGATCACGCACGGCTGCGGGCTGCTGTTGCGGAAGATCTGCTTAAGGAGGCGGTTTTTAGCTGGCTTGAAGAAAATGCCACCATCAAAATTTCCAAAAACATCCCCGAAAAGGTTTCTAGCGCTGATGAATCCAGCAAAAAGCCCGCTGCTAAGGCAAAGGGCAAAGCCAAACCAATAGATTGAGCTGAATACAGCGGCAGCCCGTGCTCAACGCCCTACATTTTCATCCAGTTCATAGCCACTGGCAAAACACCATGGTGCCCACCGTGGTGGAGCAATCGGGGCGTGGTGAACGGGCATTTGATATCTACTCGCGCCTGCTGCGAGACAGAATTATTTTCCTTGGCACTCCCATTAACGATGCGGTGGCCGATGCAATCGTGGCGCAACTGCTTTTCTTAGAAGCAGAAGATCCAGAAAAAGATATTCAAATCTACGTAAATTCGCCTGGAGGCTCGGTAACGGCTGGCTTAGCGATCTACGACACGATGCAACAGGTGAGCCCGGATGTGGTAACGATTTGTTATGGCCTGGCCGCCAGCATGGGTGCCTTTTTGCTTTGCGGAGGGCGTAAAGGTAAGCGTTTGGCTTTGCCTAATGCCCGAATCATGATCCACCAACCCCTTGGAGGAGCCCAAGGCCAAGCGGTTGATATTGAAATTCAAGCTAAAGAAATCCTGTTCCTTAAAGACACACTCAATGGTTTGATGGCAGCCCATACGGGCCAACCGATCGAAAAAGTTGCCGAAGATACAGACAGAGACTTCTTTCTTTCCCCCCACGAAGCAGTGGAATATGGGCTAATCGATAAAGTTGTAATCGACTAACGCGTTGACGCGACCCCCTTTGGGGTTGATCCTGTGTTTTCAGCAGCTAACCAGTAAGGGGCGATGGCAAAGTTTGATGCTCACCTGAAGTGCTCGTTTTGCGGAAAGTCGCAAGAGCAGGTACGCAAGTTGATCGCGGGCCCCGGCGTTTATATCTGTGATGAATGCATCGATCTTTGCAACGAGATCCTTGATGAAGAACTTGTAGACGTGCAAGGGGGCGGCAGCCGCCATGGAGTGCAAGAGAGCAGCCGCAAAACTGCCCCAACCAAAAAGGTTTCAAAGCCAATTCCCACCCTCGCAAGCATTCCAAAACCGCGAGAGATCAAAAATTTTCTAGATCGCCAGGTGGTGGGACAAGAAGAAGCAAAAAAAGTATTGTCTGTTGCTGTTTATAACCACTACAAACGCCTGGCTTGGCAGGGGGATGGCAAAGGGGAAAGCGAAGCAAGTGCCACCCGTTTGCATAAATCAAACATTTTGTTGATTGGCCCTACAGGCTGCGGCAAAACATTATTGGCGCAAACCCTAGCTGAATTACTAGAGGTGCCATTTGCTGTAGCAGATGCCACCACGCTCACAGAAGCAGGCTATGTGGGTGAAGATGTGGAAAACATCTTGCTGCGTTTACTGCAAAAAGCAGATTTAGATGTGGAACAGGCCCAGAGAGGGATTATTTACATTGATGAGATCGATAAAATCGCCCGTAAAAGTGAAAACCCATCGATCACTAGAGATGTATCTGGGGAAGGGGTGCAGCAGGCGCTGTTGAAAATGCTTGAGGGCACTGTGGCAAATGTGCCACCTCAAGGCGGGCGTAAACATCCATATCAAGATTGCATTCAAATAGACACCAGCCAGATTCTGTTTATCTGCGGTGGCGCTTTTGTTGGCCTTGAAGACGTAATCCAAAGGCGGCTAGGCCGTAATGCAATCGGCTTTGTACAAACCGACAACCGCGGCCGCAATCGCAATAAGGAATTAGATGCCGCCAAGGTATTACGTCATCTAGAGCCTAATGATTTGGTGAAATACGGACTAATTCCTGAATTTATCGGCCGTATGCCTGTGAGCGCTGTTCTTGAACCGCTAGATGAAGATGCCCTAGAAGCGATCCTCACTGAACCCCGCGATGCCCTAGTGAAACAGTTTCAAACCCTGCTTTCTATGGATAGTGTGCGTTTGGAATTTGAACCCGGAGCGATTAGGGCAATCGCGATCGAAGCGAATCGCCGTAAAACAGGAGCCCGCGCCTTGCGGGGGATCGTAGAAGAATTAATGCTTGATTTGATGTACGACCTTCCTGGCCGAACCGATGTACCTAAATTTGTAATTACTCAAGCCTTAGTAGAAGAACGTCATAGTGCCAAAGTGATCGCCCACCCCAGCAGCATTGATCAACAGGAACGCGCTTAAAGCTATGGCCGCGGCCGATCATCTAGAAGTTCCGCGGCGCCATGGTTTATTTATGCACCACGGCATTGATCTTGGCGACGGCACTGTGGTGCATTATCTAGAAGGAAAACAAATATTGCGCAGCCCATTGGCGGAATTCAGCCTTGGTGAACCCGTAAAGGTTGTGGCTCATAGTGATGCAAACCCTGTGGGGGTAACCCTGCGTCGAGCAATGCGACGGCTCGGGGAAGAACGCTACAACCTAATGCTAAATAACTGCGAACATTTTGCCGTGTGGTGTAAAACTGGGCAGCACCGTAGCAGCCAAGTAGATCGGGCCCTGGGGTTTGGCCAGATGTTATTAGAGCAAGGATTAAATATTAAACAAGAATTAAGTGAACAAACATTTGCAACGCAATTAGAAGCGGTTGAAAAACTTAGAAGCCACCTCCAGGAATTGCTGAAGGGAAAACCCAAGCCTGAGTAGCCTTTACCCATGGCCTATGAACCGCTGCACCATAAGTACAGGCCCCAGCGGTTTAGCCAGCTCGTGGGCCAAGAAGCTATCGCCACCACCCTTAGCAACGCCCTAAGAACTGGACGCATTGCACCGGCATACCTTTTTACAGGGCCAAGAGGCACAGGTAAAACCTCCAGTGCCAGAATTTTGGCGCGATCGCTGAATTGCATTGCCAGCGCTGAACCCACGCCAGAACCATGCGGCAGCTGCGAATTATGCCGCTCGATCGCATCTGGTAGCGCTTTGGATGTTATTGAAATAGATGCTGCATCTAATACCGGCGTAGACAACATTCGCGACTTGATTGAACGTTCACGATTTGCGCCGGTGCAGGCGCGTTGGAAGGTTTATGTGGTGGATGAATGCCACATGCTTTCCACCGCTGCATTTAACGCACTTTTAAAAACCTTAGAAGAACCACCACCGCGGGTGGTTTTTGTGCTGGCAACCACAGATCCACAACGGGTGCTACCAACAATTTTGAGCCGTTGCCAACGGTTTGATTTTCGCCGTATTCCGCTTGAAGCGATGGAACAGCACCTCAGCTGGATCGCAAAGCAAGAAGCGATTGCAATAAATCCAGCCGCTATTCATTTGGTAGCTCAGATGGCCCAAGGGGGGCTAAGGGATGCTGAAAGCTTGCTAGATCAGCTGAGCCTGCTGCCACCACCGGTAGAGCCAGATGCTGTATGGGAACTACTGGGAGCAGTACCAGAACAGGAATTACTAGGGCTTGCGGCTGCATTAGCTGCTGCAGATCCGGTAGCACTATTAAAAAACATACGCGGATTATTAGATAGGGGCCGAGAAGCCACCGCAGTGCTGCAAGGAATTGCAGGGCTGCTGCGGGATTTAGTGCTGGCGATTGCAGCGCCGGATCAGCCTGAATTGAGTGGCTTCTCCCCAGCGAATCGAGCCGAATTGCCCGCGCTTGCAAACCGGCTCGGACGCCAAAAATTGCTGAGCTGGCAGCAAGGCTTAAGGGGCAGCGAAACGCAACTACGCCAGAGCGCCCAGCCACGCTTATGGCTGGAGGTATTGCTGCTGGGCCTGCTATCGGAACCAGCAATTGCATCAGCGCCAGTTACTAAAGCAATACACACCCCGGTAGAAACTGGTGTAAAAATTGAAGCTCCCCAAAAAGCACCTGTTATTAATAATGAAATAGTTAATAATGAGATAACTAATAACAAATCACAGGATTTAGCTGTGATTTGGCAACAGATATTAGCCAGCCTTGAATTACCCTCTACTCGCATGTTGTTATCTCAACAAGGGGAATTAGTGCGTCTAGATCGCTCCAAAGCAGTGGTGCGGGTGGCGCCCAACTGGGTAGCAATGGTGCAAAGCCGTTTACCTCTATTGGAACAAGCAACCACAAAAGCATTAGGGGAAACAAGGCAAGTAATTATTGAAACCGGCAGCGCTCAAGTTTTAGATGCACATATCAGTAAAGAAATAACTAAACCTGCTATCTCAATACCAACTCCCAAACCGATAAGTACTCCTGCCGCTCCCGTTTCAATTCAGAAAACTGAAGCAATTAGCCAAACTACTCAAAGTAATGGTATTGAAGTAGAGGCAAAACGTTTAGCTGAATTCTTTAATGGCGAAGTTGTATTAGCTTCAGACGACTTAGAATAAAGATTTTATGGCAATCCGGGAACAGCTAAACCCACATGTGTAGTTTTTGACCATATCAAACGTTTTGGTTTTAAAGCCATTCGCAAACTAACCCAAGGTATTACCAAAAACCAATGCATTAAATATGTATTTGCCATTAACAAAGTTAAACCTGTGCTACTCGGCAATGCCGGCCCATCACTAGGGCGCTTACCAGCTTGCCGTAAAGCAAAAGCGCTGAGGCTTAATGTTGAGATTGATAGAGGCCAAAGCAAAGGCAATTGACGCCAAACTACTGCTGCAAATAAATCACCGTAAATTGCAACTGGCAACATATATTGCAGAACAAAAAATACAAACAAGTCGAATTTTTGGGCAATGCTCAACTTGGCCGATATCAAAGCGGGCCAGTAATCGAGATAACGCTGCAGCCCCCCCTCTGCCCAGCGCTGCCGTTGACGCAACAATGCACCCCAACGGGTAACAGGCTCTTCTTGCACGGGTGGATTCCAAACCACACCGATCGCTTCGCCTGCGAGTAGCAAACGAAAACTCAAATCAAGATCGTCGGTAACAGTGTCTTCATTGAATCCACCGCAAGCCAGCAGCACTTCACGGCGCAACAACTCACCATTACCGCGAAGTTCACCAATTCCACCAGATGCAATCCGCCCTTCCTGGATCACCGCATCAAAGGCCATTTCCAATGCTTGAGAACGGGTAAGCCAACTGGAATCTGCTTGCTCCACCGCTTTGCGCAGCTGCAAGGCTCCCCATTGGCGCAGCTTCAAATGCGGCGCTAGCCGTAAGAGCAGGTTGGGATCAAAACTGGCGTCAGCGTCTAACACCATCAGCCACTCCCCTTGCAGCTGGGGTAACAGAGCATTTAAGGCCGCACTTTTACCGCCACCAGCATCACGGGGCCTACGCCTTACCTCTAAAAATGGAAATTGTTCCGCAAGTTTTTCAAGAATTTGAGGCGTACGATCCAGGCTGCCATCATCCATTACCCAAAGGCTTAGTAATTCTTTGGGGTAATCAAGATCTGCCACAGCCTGCACTAATCGAGTAATAACAGCTTCTTCATCCCTAGCTGCCACCAATACATCCACCCTTGGCAATTGATCATTGGCTACGGCTTTGGCTAAGGCATTGACTACGGAATTGGCTACTGCATTGCTGCTTAGAGCTTCACTAACTAAACCGTTAAAAGGTTCCTCGATTTGATGGCGGGGGCTGAGCATGCTGCGCAGGCTGTAGCCACCAAATAGCAGTGCCGCCCCCAATGCAGGAAATAAACCCCTGATGGGCCCCAGCAAATGGGGCATGGCACCCGCCCCTAAACAGGCAACTAAAAAAATAAATGCTTTGCGCCTGCGCCCTTCTGGCCAATAGGGATAAGCGGAATCGCCTTCAACCATGGCGTCCCCCAAGTGCTCAAACTTTAAGGGAATATCTACTTCGAGAGGGTTTTTAATTTTTCCAGTTTTGTTCCAGGGAAGTAATACCTCAAAATTTGGCTGCTGCTCCAGCCCTGTTGAGCTAATTCGATGGCACCCGCTTGGGAAAGCCCCACACCATGGCCAAATCCAGCGCCATCAAATCGCCAAACCCCAGGCTGCTCTTTCACCACTACAAACAATGTGCTGGGCAATTGGCGCAAACGCCTGCGAATTTGATCCCTGCGCAAATTCAACGAAGCCGCACTGCCTTGCAGCTGCAATTTCAACACCCTTCCACTGGGGCCCCGCTGTTCAACTACAAAATTTTGGACGTTGCCCAAGCCTTCTGCCGCAGCTATCGCAGCCAAATCCTGGCTGGTGATCCGCCGCTGCCAGCGGTGGCGAGGATGGGCTTGGCCATGGAGATTGCCGCCATCTTCCAGCAATTTATTGAGCCCAACCCCTTCCACAATTGGCAAGGGGAAACGTTTTTTCTCGGTAGCTGGGCCATCTAACTGTGGGCGCAGATAAGGCAAGGGGCCCCCGCCCCAACCCTCATCAAAACCAGCAGAAACACCGCCATTGGAGGCGCTATAAACACCATGAACCGGCTTGCCTTGCCAGGTGAGCAGTAAACCCTTGCTTGCGGCTAGAGCGGCCCTCAAGGAATTACGGGTTTGGCTGGGATCGCCGTAAACCTGGCACTGGCTATCGGAGCACAGGTGATAACCATCCACTTGAAAGCGTTGTTGATTAGCAAGGGCCCAGGTGCGAGCAAGCACTGCTTGCGCTGCTTGCGCTGCAGCAGGAGCCGAAGCGCCAATTTCATGGGGCACCACCCCCTGTAAATAAATTTCTAAAGGCACCTGCTCCACCAAAGTCCATGTGCCATATGCATCTGCCTGCAATCGGAACGGACCGCCATAAGTTCCCCCTTTCCAAGACAAGCCATTGCTTGCTTTTATTGTTATTGGCCCATCAAGATTTATTACCTTGCCGGCTTGCTTTAGCTGAGCTCGCCAGCGCTGCTGATGGGTAAAACGCTCCAACCGTGCCGACCCCTCCGGCAAAGGGTTCCCCAGTGGCGCCCACACCTCCCAATCCAGGGGTCTAGCCAGCACTGGTTTAGCCCCTCTAAGTCGCCAAAGGCGGGCCTCCTCAGCCGCTGATTCGTAGCTGGGGAAGGGTCCCAACACGCGGCGCTCGAGCAGCAAAGGCTGGGGCAAGGGCTCGCGGCGCCACTGGATTTCAAAGCTCTGGCCCCTGCGCTCCAGCCCGCGGCCATCCCTCAACATGAGCAATCCAGCTGTTGCCTTCAGCACTAGGGAATTAGGGGCTGCTGCTGGTAAACGATCCGCAAGGGCCACCCACACCAGCGGATTGTTGCCTGCAATCGCTGGGGGCCCCTTAGTGGGCCAATGCATAGGCAGATCCGCCGCCTGTAGGCCTGTGCGGCAGCCAGACATCAAGGCTAAGGGAAACAACAATCCGATCGAAAGTTGGCGCACGCAGCTTGGCTAAAAGGAGGTTGAGAGGTTAGCTTGGTTGTTTGCGCGCCATACATTAGAAATGCCGAAGCTAAAAACCCGCCGGGCCGCCGCCAAGCGTTTCCGTAAAACGGGCAGCGGCAAATTCATGCGTCGTCATGCCTTTCACAACCACCTGTTAGACCATAAAAGCCCTAAACGCAAACGCTTTTTGGGCACCATGGCAGTGGTGGATGAAACCGATCACGATCGTGTAAGCCGCATGCTTCCTTACGCCAGCTAACTGCCGGCTGCTTCAGTTTTCTACTCATTTGCACTAATTTTTGAACCATGGCCCGCGTTAAGAGGGGCAACGTTGCCCGTAAACGTCGTAACAAGATCCTTCGCCTAGCTCGCGGTTTCCGCGGCGGTAATGGCAAGTTGTTCCGCACCGCTAACCAGCGGGTGATGAAGGCACTTTGCAATGCATATCGCGACCGTCGCCGCCGTAAGCGCGATTTCCGTCGTCTTTGGATTGCTCGCATCAACGCTGCTGCTCGGATGAACGGCTTGAGCTACAGCCGCTTGATGGGTGGCCTTAAAAAGGCGGATGTGCGCATCAACCGCAAGATGCTTTCCCAAATTGCAATCCTCGATCCATCCAGTTTTGAATCGGTGGTGGGTGCCGTTAAAGCCTGAACTTTTTAAGCCCCAATCGCTGGTAGCCGCATGGAAATAACCCTGCCCCAGGCATATCTGCTGGGGCTGATAGCACTGCTTGGCGTTGTTGCAGTTGTAGTAGGCAGGCAAGTATTTAGAGTGCGTCGCGATGAAGCAAGGCTGGCAAAGCTCGAACTTCAATGCAATGGCATGAAAGTAGAGGCGGCAAGCCTTTACGAATTAGGATCCGTACAGCTAGATAAACGTTTATTTGCTCAAGCTGTTACCACATTAAAAAAAGCTGTTAAACAACTTGATAACGAACCGGCCGAAGCACAAGCATTAGTGCAAAATGCGCTTGGTTTTTCTTTGGCTGCACAACAAAATCACAATGATGCTATTAGGCATTATCGGCTTGCCTTAAGAGCGAAAGCTGATTATCCCGTAGCTCTTAATAACATGGCCTTTTCGCTTGAAAAATTGCAAAAAACAGACGATGCTATTAATGCATATGTGCAAGTATTAAATTTAGAATCAACTAACAATACAGCTCTTAAACGTTTAAAGTTATTAAAACCAGAAGCTTTATCAGGTATTACTTAAATTACTACCAAAGGCCTCGCACTGCAGCAGCTGAGGTATTAGTTGAAACTGGTAGCAATTCAAGAATCGCCCCAGCACTTGTTAATCTAGATCCCTCCCAGCTGCTTAATTTGAACATTTCTAAACCTTGAAATTCTCCGCCAGCTTCCAGGCCCACCGGCAGCTTATCCCCAAGGAGCAACATAGCCATTTGATCGCTTTTTGTATTGATATTCGCCTGAATCGGTACTGCTTGCCCCGCCAATGTGAGCATCCCAGATATATCTAAATTCTGACCAATCGCCACCATGCGATTAATATTTAGCTCAGCCGTAACTGAACGAGGAGCATTTTTTGTGCTCATCGCACCTCGCCATAACCTTGGCATCGTGCCCGCTAAATATTGGGCGCGCGCTTCTGGATCAAAACTTTCCACTTGAATGCGCTCTGAATTAAGGGGATCCAGCGGCTCAACCATTAAGGGGCCAAGTGCGCCCTGGGATGGGGGGGTGAAGGGTACAAAAGCCGGCGGTGTTACCGCCACAAGAGGCAAGCTAAGTAATACAGAAATCACAGGGCAGCTCTGCAAATAGTGCTCTGTAGCAACCGTAGGAGTTTGGCAACTAAAAATGGGCCCTAGCCCGCCAGCTCTTGATCCGTTCTGCCCGCAGCCCATGATTAAGCCATGAACAACTTAATAAACCAAGCCGATCCCAAACCCCTAGTGATTGCTGGCCGCCATTTCAAGAGTCGCTTAATCACTGGCACTGGCAAATACCCAAACATCGAAGCCTTGCAACAAAGCATCGCGATGAGTGGTTGCGAAATCGTTACTGTTGCCGTGAGGCGGGTACAAAGCAATGCCCAAGGCCATGGCGGCCTCATGGAAGCCATTGATTGGTCGAAAATTTGGATGTTGCCCAACACCGCTGGTTGTGCCACCGCCGCAGAAGCAATCCGGGTTGCTCATCTAGGCCGTGAACTAGCAGCACTAGCAGGCCAAACAGATAACAATTTTGTGAAACTTGAAGTAATCCCCCCTGGCCCCCATCTACTGCCGGATCCAATCGGCACTTTGGAAGCGGCTGAAACCCTTGTAAATGAGGGTTTTGCGGTTTTGCCTTATATCCACGCTGATCCTGTGCTGGCGCAACGGCTTGAACAGGTGGGTTGCGTAACAGTGATGCCCCTTGCCTCCCCGATCGGCAGCGGCCAGGGCCTCACAAACCTCGAAAACATCCGTTTGATCATCGAAGCAGCCCAGGTGCCGGTGGTGGTAGATGCCGGCATCCGCATGCCCAGCGAAGCCGCCCAGGCGATGGAGCTAGGGGCTGATGCCCTTTTGATCAATAGCGCCATTGCCCTCAGCGTTAACCCCGCTCGCATGGCTCAAGCCATGGCTTTAGCCACCAAAGCAGGCCGAGATGCATTGCTAGCTGGTGCGATGCCAAGGCGCAGCCAAGCCAGCGCCAGCTCCCCAAAAACAGGCTTGGTGGGCAGTTGATCAGCCTAAATATTGCGGTGTTGCAGATCCCCCCCGGATCCCTGTAGTAGCTTGCGTTGATGGAGCCGGGCTCCAATCGACAGGAGACATTCGTGAAGGTCTTGGTGCTCGGTGGTGACGGCTTCTGCGGCTGGCCCTGTGCTGTGAACCTTGCAGATGGTGGCCACGATGTGGTGGTGGTTGATAATCTCAGCCGCCGCAAGATCGACATCGACTTGGAGGTGGAATCTCTCACCCCCATCACCACCATCGGCGAAAGGTTGCGGGTATGGGAGGAAGTGGGCGGTAAGCCGATGCGGTTTATCAACCTTGATATCGCCCAGGATTACGACCGGTTGGTGGAATTACTGCGGCAGGAACAGCCAGAAGCAGTGGTGCATTTCGCAGAACAAAGGGCTGCTCCCTATTCGATGAAAAGCAGTGCCACCAAGCGTTACACAGTTGATAACAACGTAAACGGCACCCACAACCTGCTCTGCGCAATTGTTGAAAGTGGCCTTGATGTTCACATCGTGCACCTGGGCACCATGGGGGTATATGGCTATGGCTCCCACCGTGGTGCCACCATCCCGGAGGGTTATCTCACCGTTGAGGTGCCCCAGCCCGATGGCAGCCGTTTCGTAGAGAAAATCCTGCATCCATCAGATCCAGGCAGCGTTTATCACATGACCAAAACATTGGATCAGCTGCTTTTTCATTACTACAACAAAAACGACGGCATTCGGATCACAGACCTGCATCAAGGCATCGTGTGGGGCACAAATACTGAGCAAACCAGCCGCGACCCAAGGCTCACCAATCGCTTTGATTACGACGGCGACTACGGCACCGTGCTGAATCGCTTCTTAATGCAAGCCGCCATTGGATACCCCCTCACCGTGCATGGCACCGGCGGCCAAACCCGTGCCTTTATTCACATCCGTGATTCAGTGCGCTGCGTGCAACTGGCCCTAGAGCATCCCCCCAGCGCTGCTGAAAAGGTAAAAATCTTCAACCAAATGACCGAAAGCCATCAAGTGGGTGCCCTTGCAGAAAAGGTGGCTGCCCTCACAGGAGCCAGCATCAACTATCTGCCCAATCCCCGCAAAGAAGCAATTGAGAACGATTTGATCGTTGATAACCGCTGTTTTATTGAACTTGGCCTTGAACCCACCACCCTTGATAACGGGTTAATGAATGAAGTGGTGGATGTGGCAAAGCGCTTTGCGCAACGTTGTGATCGCAGCCGAATTCCTTGTGTTTCCGCCTGGACCCAAACCCAGGCCAAGGCCCTAACGCAGGGCTAAGGCTTTGAAAATTGCCTTTTTTACAGAAACCTTTCTACCAAAAGTGGATGGGATTGTTACCCGCCTCTCCCGCACGGTTGAACAACTGGTAATTGCGGGCGATGAAGTGCTGGTTTTTTGCCCTGAAGGAGCCCCTAGCAGTTTCGCTGGTGCCCGCATCGTGGGGGTGCCCGCAATGCCGCTGCCGTTATACCCAGAACTAAAACTTGCCCTGCCGCGTCCAGCGGTATCCGATGCGCTGGATCAATTCCAACCCGATTTGGTGCACGTAGTAAACCCAGCCGTATTGGGATTAGGGGGCATCTGGCTCGCAAAAACCAGAGAATTACCACTGGTGGCTAGTTACCACACCCATCTACCCAAATATCTTGAGCACTACGGCATGGGCATGCTGGAGCCTCTGCTTTGGGAATTACTAAAAGCTGCCCATAACCAAGCTCAACTCAATCTCTGCACCTCCACTGCCATGGTGGAAGAGCTGCGCAGCCACGGCATCCAACACACTGCTCTCTGGCAAAGG
This sequence comes from Synechococcus sp., assembly GCF_982614295.1. Taxonomy (NCBI): domain Bacteria; kingdom Bacillati; phylum Cyanobacteriota; class Cyanophyceae; order Synechococcales; family Synechococcaceae; genus Synechococcus; species Synechococcus sp. Next base: position 3,336 of record NZ_CEXBMR010000022.1, on the reverse strand, counting down.
GGCGTGGATACAAACTTGTTCTGCCCTGAGCGGGCCCGGCCTGAAATTCGCAAGCGCTTATTAGGCCCCCACAGCGATAGTGATGCTTTGTTGCTATATGTGGGCCGCTTATCAGCAGAAAAACAAATCGAACGGATTCGGCCTGTGCTCGATGCTGTTCCCAATGCAAGGTTGGCGTTAGTGGGTGATGGCCCTCACCGCCAACAATTAGAAAAAGTATTTGCTGGCACCGCCACCACTTTTGTTGGTTATCTAGGCGGTGAAGAACTAGCAGGGGCCTATGCCAGCGCAGATGCTTTCTTATTTCCCTCCAGCACAGAAACCCTAGGCCTGGTTTTACTAGAAGCAATGGCCGCCGGTAGCCCAGTGGTAGCAGCACGCCGGGGTGGGATTCCCGACATCGTTACCGACGGCGTAAATGGTTGCCTTTATGAGCCAGATGGCGCAGATGATGGTGCTGCGAGTTTGATCGCTGCCGCTAAGCGTGTGTTGGGTAATAACGCGGAACGTCAGTTGCTACGGCAAAAGGCCAGGGCGGAAGCTGAACGTTGGGACTGGGCTGGGGCCACTAAGCAATTGCGCAATTACTACTGCCGCGTAGTGGGCCTACCGGCGGAATTAGTGAAAGCCGCTTGAGGCATTTTTTTAAAAAATACCTCCATTAGTTTTTTTACCATCGGCGCCGAAACCGTACCGCCGTAGCCACCACTATTTTCTGCAAATGCAACAATCACAAGTTGCGGTTTTTCAGCTGGCGCATAACCACCAAACCAGGCATGGTCTGGCCGGGGTGGATCCTCACCAGTACCGGTTTTACCTGCAACTGCAGGCAGATTTGGATCATTGAGCACCTTTGCAGTGCCCTCTGTAACCGCTCTGCGCAAACCCTGCCTCAACATCTTGAGCGTGTCTGCTTTGAGACCCATTGGCTTTGGTTTTGGGACATGCTTACCCTCTACCAAATGGGGAGTTACCAAATTGCCGCCATTTGCTACCGCGGCATATAGACGCGCCATTTGCAGTGGCGTTACCTGCAAGGCGCCCTGGCCGATAGCTGAAGTGATTGTGTCGACAGCGGTCCAGGGTTCATTCAGTACCTGCCGCTTCCAGGCCGCATCCCCCAACAGCCCAGGAGACTCTTCCGTTTTCAATTCAATGCCACTAAAACTACCGTAACCAAAACGTCTTGCCGCTTTAAATAACTCGGCCTCCCCCACCTTTAAACCCACTTGATAATAAAAACTATTACTACTTACCGCCAAGGCGAAAGGAAAGCCAATCGCACCGAAGCTGCCATGGTCTCCGTAACACATGCCGGCATAACAATATGAATTAAAAGTTGGCAATGTTGATTTTGCATTCATTAGGCCAGATTCAATGCCAGCAGCAGTGGTAACAATTTTAAAAGTGCTGGCAGGCGGAAAACCCTGCAGGGCGCGATTTAAGAGCGGCGCCTCGGGACGATTTAGCGCTTTCCATTCCGCAGTATTTATATTTCTTGAAAATATATTCGGATCATAATTCGGGCGGCTAGCCATCGCCCGCACCGCACCAGTGCGAGGATCCAAAGCAACAATTGCACCTTTAGCAACGGTTCCTAAGGCCTCATCTGCTGCTCTTTGCAGGTCTAAATCTAAAGTAAGAGTTAAATCTTTTCCTGCTTTTGCCTTTTTATCGCCCAATACTCGTTGCACCTCACCTGTTGCATTTACCTCCAATTGTTGGCCGCCCCATTCGCCGCGTAGCTGAGATTCATATACCGCTTCAATACCAATACGACCGATGCGATCTTGAATTCGATAACCCTTATCTTTTAAATATTTATATTCAGTATCGGTGATTGGGCTGGTGTAGCCCAAAACATGGGCGCCAAGAACACCATTTAGATAGGAGCGGCGATAATCCTGATCTACCTGTAATCCCTGTAAATTAACTTCTTGTTCTTTTAGTCGCAATACCTGTTCAGGTTTTAAATCTGCCACCAATTCGATGCGATAACCATCAGGATTAATACCATTCAAACGCTGTTGGTTTAAGTGATTTAACGGTAAGCGTAATAAGCCAGATAAACGCTGTTGCAATTGCTGCCAGCGGCTATCATCCACCTGCTTTGGAAGTAAATAAAGGTTATAGGTGAGGCGATTACCTGCCATCAACCTGCCGCGGCGATCAAGCAAACGCCCACGCATTGGTGAACGAGGCACAAGCCGCACCCGATTCTCATCCGCCAAGATTCGATTTTCTGTGCCATGGGCCAGCTGCAGCCAAGCCAACCGTGCCCCCATTGCAGCGAGAAATCCTGCTATTAACAGCAGCAGCAGTACTGGCTGCTGCCCCATGCCGGTGGCCCGCGCCGTGCGGCGAGCGCTGGCAAAGGTCATCGCGCCAATAGTTTTTGCAATTGAGCCAATCGCGTTGAAATTGCAACCAAACGTGCAGCTAAATCATCCGCATCCGTAGAGGGTTGTTCAACGGTTACTTGAACCGCAACAAGATCATCTGCATCTGCTGAAGAGTTTTGAAATTTCCCTAATGCTTCCTGCGCTAAGCGTTGAGCTGCTTGCATCCCCAAATTGAAAAGCGGATTAGAGAAAGGGGATTGAGACATAGGTGAACTATCTAAGTTGTTGCACTCCTGGTTGCAAGATTAACGGACGGCAAAACTGTTGGGTGCCCATAAACCATCCGGTTAGGCCGCCAAGAAGTAGCAAACCACTGATAGGCAGTAGGGCCTTGCGGGTAACTGGATCCAAACTCCACTCCTGCCATTCCCGCAGCCAGCGATCACGGCTAAAACGACGCTTTTCCGCAAGTTGCGCCTGGCTGCGTCGCTTAAGCGATTTCGCCACCCAACGTTCAAAAGCTCTTTTTTTAGTTACCGCCATTTTGCGTTCCAGTTCCAGCAACTGGCCAGCGGTGAGCTCAGGGTTAAAGGTGCTGATCAATTCCAAACTTTTAAGGAACATTTCCACCGCAGCCGCTTTAACTGCCCTGTCTTCCTCACTAAGCCCTTCCCAAACCACTTCTGGGTAGAAACGCAGTCTATTTTTTTCAATCTGCTCCTCATCCATCTGGCCCGGTTCCCTTAGCCAGCGATCTGTATTGGCATCAAAACGACGCCAATACAAAAAGGGATTTAGGTAAACGGTTTTACCTGCAAGCTCAATGCTGTCTTGCTGCAAACGGCGCTGCAACTGGGAATCCTGCTGCAGCGAAACGGTGGCGCCCACAGGTTTAGGTAAGGAACCCAATTTTATCGGCATTGGCAAGGGAGCACCAGTCCCTATTCCCACTCGATAGTGCCGGGGGGCTTACTGGTGATGTCGTATACAACAC
>NZ_CEXBMR010000021.1:0-27073 GCF_982614295.1 Synechococcus sp. | reverse complement strand
CGCCTACGAGGTTGATGCTGAAGAACTCGCCGATTTCCTGTTCCCTGAGGATTAAAGGAAAGTTTTAACTCTGGGGGGTTGTTTCTAACGATCCCACTAAAACTTCAAATTGCTTTTGCTGGCCAAGCCATAGGGCTTCCTCCCTAGCGCTTGGCAGTAATTGCCTACGCGTGAGAGGAACAGGTTCGGAGCCCTAACGCAAAATACTAATGAGAACAGATCTATCCATCCGCACAACAGCGCCCTACCTGGGGATGCTGATGTTATCTGCTCTACTAGATTTATTTGGCACACATAATCGCTTTAAGGTTGCTCAAGAAATTGCTTATAGGTTTTCCTTTAGCAACGCTTCGCCATTTTTAGCTATTTTATCCACATCACTTTGGATTGCTGGCGCAAGCTTTTGGGCGTATTTACTATTAAAGATTGTTCCTGCAATTATTGGCCGCACAAACCTAAATAGAGGAGCATTAAGAACACTTGGCTTACTAGCAACAGCTCAGTTTCTCGACAATCTTGTGCTGATCTTTATAGATCTCATGGGTACTAATATGAAGTCTTATCAATTACTTAATTGAGGGAATAATACTTTATTTTACGATCGCCTTTATATTTGTATTTTGGTATTGGTTTTTCGACTACCCAGGGAGGGATAAAGTTTTACCATCAGAGATTCCTGCAAATGTCAACCGAATATCTTTCCCTGAAGAGATGGCCTCTGGAGCGAATAATTGGCAGCCTGGATTACTTGATTATTTTTTCTTGGCGATGGTGGCAGGTATCAACCTAGGTATTGCAGAAGGGCATTCTCTAATGGGCTCTCGCCTCAAAGTAGCTCACTTATTTCATACCCTATGCATGAGTGGGATTTTCATAATCATTGTTGCCAGAGCAATCGACACAATGTTTTGATCAATGCCCGGTGTCGCGGAATGGGATAACTTTGATCTAACTAACTACAACTAGTGCAACATTTGCACAATCCAACCTGACTTTCATGAGCGCCTCAGCCCGCCATTACAGCTATCACTACCGAGTGGATGAACCACTGCTGCGCACCATTGCGGCCGAGATCCAGGCAGCCATACCCGGCGCTGAAGTGCGCCTGTTTGGTTCCCGCGCCTGCGGCACTGCCCGCCCCGATTCCGATCTAGATCTGCTGATAACAGTGCCGGATGCCTGGTTGGCCAACCATTCGCGTCTAAACGAAACGGATGCCTTGGGTTGGAAATTGGCCCATCACCGCCTGCCGATCGAGCTACTGCTTTACTCCGCAAGCGAAGTGGAGCATCGTCGTCATGGCGGGATCAATGTGATCGCCGAGGCCTTCCGCTATGGGCGACGGCTGGATCCTGCGGAGCCACTGCATGGCCCCGGCTGAAACCTCAACCGGCTTTCTTCGCATTGCACACCGCGATCTGCGAACCGCAATGGCCATGGCAGATTCATCGCTTTTTGAAGAATCAACCTGGGGTTTTCATCTGCAGCAAGCAATAGAAAAAGCTTTGAAGGCCTGGCTCCTGGTGCTCTCGCCTGAGCAACCACCTTTCAGTCACAACCTCAGGTTGTTGTTTTTGATGCTTCGCGACCAGGACGCCGCTGTTGAGCCTTTCCTTGGACTCAGCCGCTTCACCCTCTTTGCTGTGGTGTGGCGATACGACGAAGACCCGGAGCTGGAACACCTCAATCGCACTGCCTGGAACCAACTCTGCACTGAACTACTTGCCCATGTGGACGAGTTAGTCAGCTATTCACAATGAATTCATTGGGATTAGAAGCTGTAGAAGCAAGTTTCTACTAATGCCCGGTGTCGGTTTCGAACCAACGACATCCTGCTTGTAAGGCAGGCGCTCTACCGCTGAGCTAACCGGGCGGTTTATCTATTGTGCCAAACCGTGGAACCCACAATTTGGCTACAGGCCGCCGCCACGATCAATTCACAAATTATCTAGCCCTGCCCTACGGCTTTATCTGCTGGTTTTGGCTTGGCTGGAGCGGTTTTTTGGTGGGATCGATCGCTTTTTGGTTTGGCGGCCTCTGGTTATCACCAGATCTTGATACCAATTCCCGGCCCAGCCGCCGCTGGGGGCCGTTGGCATTTCTATGGATGCCATATAGGAAATTAGTGAGGCATAGGGGCTGGCTATCCCATACACCAATTCTTGGTAGTGCCTGCAGGCTTTGCTATTTAGCGATCCTGTTACTGCTCGCGGCCGCAGTTTTACAGCCAATCGGCTGCCCAAGCCCAATCGCTTTACTGAGCTGCTGGCAGCAGTTATGGCAACAGCAAAAACCGCTAGTAATAATTGCCATAAGCGCTACTGAAGCAAGTGCCTGGCTGCATTTGATCCAAGATGGCGATCCAATGCCACTCTGATTTCAGTAATCGTGGAAGCTTTTAACAAATTGATCGCTGTGGTAGCCAAGTTGCGGGATCCAGAAAGTGGTTGCCCCTGGGATCTCAAGCAAACCCACAGCTCCCTCATTCCTTATGTGCTGGAAGAAGCCCATGAGCTGGTAGATGCAATTCGCTACAGCAGCGATCAGCACCTTGCAGAAGAACTCGGGGATTTGCTTTTGCAAGTGGTGCTCCATGCCCAAATCGCTAAAGAACGCGACGCTTTTGATCTTGAGCAAGTGATAAATAGCATCAGCGCCAAGCTGGTGCGCCGCCATCCCCATGTATTTAATCCAGAAGTGCCGGCCCTTAGTTGGGAAGAAATCAAAGCAGAAGAGCGGAAGGCCCGCGGCGAAACCAAGGTGGGTTTAGCTTCTGAACTGCAACGCAAAATACGCAGCCAACCCGCAATGGCTGCTGCAATGCTGATTTCCAAAAAAGCAGCCGCGGCCGGTTTTGAATGGCCTGATCTCGATGGCGTATGGGCAAAAGTAGAAGAGGAGCTCCAGGAATTAAAAGAAGCGCTGGGCAGCGGCAATAAAAAACATTCCCAAGAAGAATTAGGTGATTTGTTATTTACCTTGGTAAATCTTGGCCGCTGGTGTGAATTAAATCCAGAGGAAGCTTTAGATGGCACTAATCAACGCTTTCTAGATCGTTTCGCCCGCGTGGAAGCAGCCCTAGGTGGTGAACTTAAGGAACGCAGCAGCGCTGAATTAGAGAAGCAATGGCAACAGGCAAAGGCTGAAATCAAAGCTCTTAATCCTCCGGTGTAGCCCCACTGCGCCGATGGCCCTTGATGCTGCTGCGTTGCTTTTTTGCTTGTAAGCGCCGCTCCACCGAACCACGGCTGGGGCGAGTGGCACGCCTTGGTGGCGGAGGTGCTGCAATCGCAGTGCGCAATAGCTGCGCCAAACGAACCAAAGCTGCCTCCCGATTACGCAACTGGGAGCGATATTCCGCAGCGGTTATCACCACTACCCCATCTACCAAACCAGCTGCCAGGCGTTGCAATGCACGAGTTTTTAAAAGTATTGGTAGGGCTTCACTACGAGCAAGATCAAACAACAACTCCACCCGCGAATCGGTTTTATTTACGTTTTGTCCGCCAGGGCCGGAAGCACGGGAAAATCTCCAGCTCAATTCAGCGCTTGGAATCACAAGCTGCTGGTTCAGCCGCAGTTGATCAAACTCCATGCCGGCATCGCTTAATGTGAATATGAGCTCAATTAATTATGCATGTTTAGCTTTTTTATTCCACTTATTTTTGCAATGGCCATAGGTGCCGAATCGATACCTACGGTAAAACAAACCCAATTTCTTGCAGCTGCGCAAGAGTTGCGAAATTCAAGATATTGCGAAATAATCCCCATCTTCCGCACTGGTACAAATTTTGAAATTCCAGTATTTAATACCGCAGGTTTAAATAATTGCCCAATTGGTTTATGGTCGCGCCAAAATGCAAAATCAATCGCCGCTAGTTTTGGCGCTTTTATGGTGAAACTGAATGGACCGCGTTATTGGATAATGGATGCGATAAAGGCGGCGGGCGCTACAAAATCTGGCAGGGTAGTTGAATTTAATGGCTTGCAATTGCGAGAACGCGCTTCCATAAAAGTAAGCCTGGCTAACATATTAAATATCCAGCGACCATATCAAGTAAATTCAGTCGATCGCAGCAGCACATTCAGCTACCTGAAAGGCAGGAAGGTATATGAATTAACCTCAGCTTCTGGCGCAATATTTCGCATGCAAAGCTACTCCCAAATTGTAGATCAGAATTTAAAAATTGAAGATTTAGATCGCCTTGGTGAACGCCTAAGTTTACCCAAAGGTTGGTCTTATAAAATGCGAGTGCTTGATAAAGATTCCCTGCTAAAGGCAGATGGTGTTGCCTATGTATTACAGGACGATCTACAAAATTCATACCAAAAGCAAACTAACCTGCCCTGAACTGATATCGAAATAAGCAGGTTGAATTTTTAACTTCCCGCTCGCTTGCGCCCGCTGCAACAATTCACTGCGTTTCGGTAGCTGAGCTGCCGCATAACAAGCGTTTACTTTAATTGCTTCTGTGAGATTATTACCGGCAACAAAAGAAGCGCGAATTGGAGTAACTAAATCCTCTAGTAATGGCGTAAGTGTTGCCTCAGCCATTGCAGCTGTCACAGCGCCGCAGCCGCTGTGACCAAGCACCACGATCAAAGGCACCTCCAGATTTGCTACCGCATATTCCAAAGAGGCCACCCCTTCGTTAAAAGCGGTATTGCCGGCGCTGCGCACCCCAAATAATTCGCCATCACCTGTATTAAATAACCACTCCAGGGGCACCCTCGAATCAGCGCAGGTAAGCACAGCACTCCATGGTCTTTGCCCTTGCGCTAGGGCTTTTGGATTGATTTCACAACCGCTCTCGCCATAGGCAAGCTGCAGGGCTTGCATCCGTAATTCTGGGCTTGCCGCATCCCCCGCAGCGGCCCATGCCGCCATGAAGCGCTGATTGCCAGCCATTAGGGCTTCCAATGGCTGCAACCTTGGTTTGCATTGCTCCAATTCAGCGCGCAAATCCAAATCAATCGCACTAGCTCCAGCCAGCCCTGGCCAGCACTGGCTCAACCCCAGCGCCACCCCCAGTAATCCGGCTTTTTCCAACAGCTCTCTGCGGCTTAGTGCCATAGCTCACCTGACAAGCGACCCAGCTAAAGGTTTAGCTGTATTGGAAACCAATGCAATACCCCCATGCCCGAACCCGGCTGGATTGATGAAATTTTTGATGGTGTGCGCTACGGCCTTGAAGGCCATGTGATCAGCGAACAACAATCCTCATTTCAACGGGTATCGATCATCGAAAGCAAGCGTTATGGCAAAGGCCTATTGCTTGATGGCTGCTGGATGACCGCTGAGCACCAAGAGCGTCATTACCACGAATCATTGGTACATCCAGCCCTCTGCGGCGCCGAAGCAATTGAACGGGTACTGGTGATTGGTGGCGGTGATGGTGGCACCGCCCGTGAATGCCTGCGCCACAGCGGCGTTAAAGAGCTGCACATGGTGGAAATTGATGGCTTAGTGGTGGAGCTCTCCCAGCAGCACCTACCGAGCCTTGGGGGCGGTTGTTGGACAGATCCCCGATTCCAGCTCACCGTGGGGGATGGCATTGCTTTTGCCGCTAATGCAGCAGATGCCAGTTACAACGTGGTGATCGTTGATGGTTCTGATCCCGCTGGCCCAGCTGAAGGTTTATTTAATCGCGCCTTTTTTGAAAATTGCCGGCGCATCCTTAAACCCGGTGGAGTGTTTGCCACCCAAAGCGAATCACCAGAAGCTTTCCGAAAAGTGCACATCGATACGGTGAAACTGCTGCGGGAGGTTTTTGGTTATGCCGATCCTATGTATGGCTGGGTGCCGATGTATCCCAGTGGTTGGTGGAGTTGGACCTTTGCTGCAGTGGATGGCCCCCGTTACCGCCAGGCAAAACCAGAACGGGTAGCCAGCATTGCCGCCGGCTGCGAAATCTGGAGTGCCCGCTGGCAACGCGGTGCTTTTGATGCCATTCCCGCCAACATTGAAAGGGCCCTTAATTCATGAGCGATTTAGTGAATTCAGATCTATTTGATTCGGATTTATTTGATTCAGATGGTGCGATTTTTATGAGCAGCCGCCGGCAGCCCGCCGCCTGCTCGGTTGCAATATTTGGTGTTCCATACGATGGCACCACTTCCTTTCGCCCCGGCGCTCGCTTTGGCCCCGCCGCTATCCGTGAAGTGAGTAATGGCATTGAGAGCTACTGCCCTCAACTAAATCTGGATCTCGAAGATCTCGCCTTTGTGGATCTGGGTGCCGTGAACATTCCCTTCGGCGCCCCCGAGCCGGTGGTAGCGGCCGTGAAGCAGGCCACCGAAGCGGTGCTGGCTCTCGGCCTCAAGCCCTTAATGCTTGGCGGTGAGCACTCGATTAGTTCCGGTGCTGTGGCGGCTGTAGCCGCTAAACATCCTGATTTAGTGCTGATACAACTCGATGCCCATGCTGATCTACGCCATGAATGGCTGGGATCAAACCACAGCCACGCCTGCGCCATGCGCCGCTGCCTAGAGGTGTTGCCAAGTAAACAACTACTGCAGATGGCCATCCGCAGTGGCAGCCGCGCTGAATTTAAGGAGCTACATCAAACCAACAGGTTGGTGGCAATCGAACAGATGGCAAGGGCATTGCAACCTTTACGCGGCACTCCGATCTACCTAACCGTTGATCTGGATTGGTTTGATCCAGCGGTGCTACCGGGCACCGGCACCCCTGAACCCGGCGGTTTTCTCTGGAGCGATTTTGCTTGCCTTATCGATGAATTACGCCATCACAACCTGGTGGCAGCAGATGTGGTGGAACTGGCGCCAATGCTTGATCCATCGGGTGTAAGCAGCATTTTTGCGGCAAAGGTTGTGCGCAGTTTGCTGCTGCTAATTAATGGAATTCCAAATGATTAAATTCAAGCAAGGGAAGCTGATGGCTGTCGTTTGGAACTACACCTGCGGGTTCCAATAAATGCAATGGCGGTAATTCCGGTGCTTTGGCAGTCCAATGATGGCAACTAAGGTCAGCCGTGAGCTCCGGATGTAAGGGCACTTGCCGTAATTTGCACCAAGACAATCCACCGGCTGGCTGGCAATGCTTACAACTACGGCAGCTACTGCGGCTAGCCATGGAATTAAAAAAGATCACTTAACTTAGAGAGGATGCAACCAATACCAAAGCTTGCAAAGCAAACTGCAGGTTTCCTACCGAAATGCGAATTAAATCGCAGCAATCAAATGCTTCTAGGTATCAGAATCGCAACAGCTAGTTGAGCCTCATGTTCCGCACCCCTTTAACCGAATCGTGCCGCAATGCCGGAGGCCGCATGGTGCCGTTTGCCGGTTGGGAGATGGCGGTGCAATTTGAAGGCGTGATTGCTGAGCACAAGGCTGTTCGCAGTAGTTGCGGCGTATTTGATATCTCCCACATGGGCTTACTGAAGCTGAAGGGGCTGGGCGCAAAAGACAAATTACAAGGCTTAGTACCCAGCGATCTGCATCGCATCGGCCCAGGTGAAGCGATCTACAGCGTGCTACTAAATGAAGCCGGCGGAATTATTGATGATCTAATTATTTATGATCGCGGCCAAATCGCTGGCATTGATGAATTATTTGTTGTTATTAATGCCGCTTGCGTTGCAGCTGACACCGCCTGGCTTGAACAACATCTTTCACCTCAAGGCATAGAAATAAGTGATCAAAAAACCACTGGGGTCTTACTTGCTTTGCAAGGCCCTGAAGCTGCAGCAAAGCTGCAACAACTTTGTGGTGAAGATCTATCGGGCCTGCCGCGCTTTGGCCACCGCGAATTAGAAATCAACGGTTCAAAAGTATTCACCGCTCGCACCGGCTACACCGGAGAGGATGGCTTTGAGTTGTTGCTTAGCCGCGAAGTTGGTTGCTGGCTTTGGGGGCAATTGCTGGCTGATGGGGTGGCTCCATGCGGTTTAGGCGCCCGCGACAGTTTGCGCTTAGAAGCAGCAATGCACCTTTACGGAAGTGATATGGATGCCAACACCAGCCCGCTGGAGGCCAGCCTCGGCTGGTTGGTGCATCTAGAAATGCCGCTTGATTTCATCGGTAGAGAAGTGCTGGAAAAGCAAACAGCCCAGGGGGTATCGCGGCGGCTGGTGGGCTTAAAGCTGCAGGGGCGCAACATTGCCCGCCATGGGTATTCGGTGCATCACAACGGGGAGTTAGTGGGGGAAATCACAAGCGGCAGCTGGGCCCCAAGCCTTGAATTACCAATCGCTTTGGCTTATGTACCAACAGCTCTCGCCAAGCTCGGCACCCAATTAAGCGTTGATATCCGCGGCCGCCAAGAAGCAGCACAAGTGGTGAAACGCCCCTTTTACCGTGCTAATTGAACCGTCTGCATGGGATCATCCGATTCGCTGAACCATCACTATGCGCAGCCACTCCTGCGGCGATCTGCGCACAAACAGCATTGAAACCAAGGTGTTGCTTTGCGGCTGGGTAGATCGCCGTCGCGACCACGGCGGTGTGATCTTTATCGACCTACGCGACCGCAGCGGCACCATTCAGATCACAGTGGACCCCGATCTAGGCCCTGAAGCCTTTGCAATCGCTGAGCACCTCCGTTGTGAAACGGTGCTGCAGGTGGAGGGGATGGTGCGAGCCCGCCCTGCTGCTTCATTAAATGAACGGCTTGCCACTGGTGCTGTAGAGGTGCTGGCCCAACAGCTCACAGTGCTGAACGCCCTAAGCCGGCCATTGCCCTTTCCCGTATCGGTGCATGAAGAGGAAAACACCCGAGAGGAATTAAGGCTGCGATATCGCTACCTAGATCTGCGGCGCGAGCGGATGCGGCGCAACCTCACCCTGCGCCATAAAACAATCCAAACCGCCAGGAATTTCCTGGAAACAGAAGGTTTTATTGAAGTTGAAACCCCGGTTCTTACCAGATCCACCCCGGAGGGCGCCCGCGATTACCTGGTGCCATCACGGGTATGTGGTGGGGAATGGTTTGCCTTGCCCCAATCCCCCCAGTTGTTTAAACAATTGCTGATGGTGGGCGGCCTTGAGCGCTACTACCAAGTGGCCCGTTGTTTTCGTGATGAAGATCTCCGCGCAGACCGCCAGCCGGAATTCACGCAGTTGGATTTAGAGATGAGTTTCCTTGGCCAAGAGGAAATCCTTGAACTAAATGAAAGGCTGATTGCAGCAATCTGGAAAGCAGTGCAAGGGGTGGAGTTGCAGCTGCCGCTACCAAGGCTCACCTGGCATGAAGCGATGGAGCGCTATGGCTGCGACCGCCCAGACACGCGTTACGGCATGGAGCTCACCAATGTGAGCGATCTTGTGGCAGGCATGGGCTTCAAGGTGTTTAGCGGTGCTGTGGCAGCAGGGGGCAGCGTTAAGTGCATTGCAGTGCCAGGTGGCAATGATGCGCTGAGCAATGTGCGCATAAAACCAGGCGGTGATGTGTTTTCCGAAGCGCAAAAAGCTGGTGCCGGCGGCCTTGCCTTCATTCGCGTGCGGGAAGGGGGAGAAATCGACACGATCGGTGCAATTAAAGACAATCTCAGCGAAACCACTAAAGCTGAGTTACTGGCCCGCACTGGCGCCACCCCAGGCAGCTTGCTGCTTTTTGGTGCAGGCGATACAGCAACGGTAAATAAGGCGCTGGATCGAGTGCGGCAATACCTTGCCAAGGAGCTTGGGCTTGTGCCTCCAGGGCTTTGGAACTTCCTCTGGGTGGTGGATTTCCCAATGTTTGAGCGCAATAACGATGAAAATCGCCTTGAAGCCCTGCATCACCCCTTCTGCTCGCCAAATCCAGCTGATCTTGATGATCTCGCTAGCGCCAGGGCCCAGGCCTACGACCTGGTGCTAAATGGCCTCGAATTAGGCGGCGGTTCGCTGCGAATCCACAAAGCAGAGTTGCAACGGCAGGTGCTCCACACCATTGGCCTTGCCCCAGAAGAGGCAGAAACTCAATTCGGTTTTCTACTTGAGGCCCTAGAGCTTGGCGCCCCGCCCCATGGCGGCATCGCCTTTGGCGTAGATCGAATGGTGATGTTGCTGGCAGGTGAAGAATCAATCCGCGACACGATTGCATTTCCAAAAACCCAACAAGCACGATGCCTGCTTACGGGCGCCCCCGGCGCTGCCAGCGACGCTCAACTGGCTGAATTAAATGTTGCCAGCACCTGGGTTGATTCAATATGAGTAAACCAAGCCCATCCGCTCAGCAAATGGCCCATCTCGCTCCCCCCATCGATATCGGTATCCCCGCCAACCAACGCCAAGAAATTGCCGAAGGATTAGGGCGGCTGCTTGCCGATAGCTATGTGATGTATTTAAAAACCCATGGCTTCCATTGGAACGTAACTGGGCCAATGTTTAGCTCTTTGCACTCCATGTTTATGGAGCAATACACCGAGCTATGGAATGCCTTAGATGAGATCGCCGAGCGTATTCGCGCCCTCGGCCACCTTGCCCCTATGGGCGGCCGCAGATATGCGGAATTATCAAGCATTGAAGAAGCACAACAAGCGCCTGAAGCATTGGCGATGGTGGCGGAATTGGTGAAAGGCCACGAGGCCGTAGCTCGCACCGCCCGCGGGATCCTGCCCCTAGCTGAAGCAGCGGAAGATGGCCCCACTGCCGATCTGCTGAATGCACGTTTGCAGATACATGAAAAAACTGCCTGGATGCTGCGTAGCATTCTTGAAGGCTGATCTATAGGCTGGCGTTATGGCCAAATTTGTATTTGTAACCGGCGGTGTTGTATCAAGCATCGGCAAAGGAATTGTGGCAGCCAGCCTGGGGCGGCTATTAAAAAGCCGTGGTTATAGCGTTTCGATATTGAAGCTTGATCCATATTTAAATGTGGATCCAGGCACAATGAGCCCCTATCAACATGGTGAAGTATTTGTAACTGAAGATGGCGCTGAAACCGATCTGGATCTAGGCCATTACGAACGCTTTACTGATACGGCTATGTCTAGGCTAAATAGCGTTACCACAGGATCTATATATCAAGCGGTAATCAACAAAGAACGTCGTGGCGATTACAATGGCGGCACGGTGCAAGTTATACCTCACATTACTGGTGAAATTCGCGAACGGATTCATAGGGTTGCCGCTAATACCAACGCAGATGTGGTAATTACTGAAATTGGTGGCACCGTAGGTGATATTGAATCGCTACCTTTTTTAGAAGCGATTCGTGAATTTCGCGGCGAGGTGGGTCGCCACGACCTTGCCTACGTGCACGTAACACTTATGCCATACATTGGCGTATCGGGTGAATTAAAAACAAAGCCCACCCAGCACTCGGTAAAAGAATTGCGCTCAATTGGTATTCAGCCAGATTTATTAGTATGTAGAAGTGATCGTGAAATCAGCAATGAATTAAAGGCAAAGATTGGTGGCTTTTGTGGTGTATCGGCTAAAGCCGTAGTGCAATCCCTTGATGCCGACAGTATTTATGCGGTGCCGATTGCACTGGAACGCGAAGGTTTATGCCGTCAACTATTGGAGGTGCTAAACCTACAAGATCATGAAAGTGATATGGCTGGATGGGAAGAATTAGTGCGTCGCCTACGCAACCCGGGCCCAGCAGTAAAAGTTGCTTTAGTTGGTAAATATGTGCAGCTAAATGATGCTTACCTTTCGGTGGTTGAAGCCCTGCGTCATGCTTGCCTTGATGCCGATTGCGGCCTTGATCTGCATTGGGTTAATGCTGAACTCCTAGAGGAGCAAGGAGCTGAAAAGTTATTAACAGGCATGGATGCGGTGGTGGTGCCTGGGGGTTTTGGCAACCGCGGCGTTGATGGCAAGATCGATGCAATCCGTTGGGCAAGAGAGCAGCAGGTGCCGTTTCTTGGTTTGTGCCTCGGCATGCAAACCGCTGTTATCGAATGGGCTCGAAATTGCGCCGGTTTAGTGGATGCCACCAGTGCCGAATTAGAACCCGCTAGCACACATCCTGTAATTCATCTACTACCGGAACAACAGGATGTGGTGGATCTTGGCGGCACGATGCGGCTTGGAGTTTACCCATGCCGTTTGGCAGCTGGCAGTAAAGCGCACGCACTATATGGAGAAGAAGTGGTATATGAAAGACATCGCCATCGCTTTGAATTTAATAATGCTTACCGCAGTTTATTTGTAGAATCAGGTTATGAAATAAGTGGCATGTCGCCCGATGGTCGTTTAGTGGAATTAATTGAATTAAAAAGCCATCCCTACTTTTTAGCTTGTCAATATCATCCAGAATTTTTATCAAGGCCAGGCAAGCCCCATCCCTTATTTCGCGGTTTGATTGAAGCGGCTCTTAAATATCAAACACAATAAAAATGAATTCATTGCCGGTGGTGGAAACCTTTCGCTCAATTCAAGGGGAAGGAATTCATAGCGGCCGCAGTGCATTTTTTATCCGTTTAGCTGGTTGCAACGTGGCCTGCAGCTGGTGCGACACAAAGCATTCATGGCCCCAATCTGCCCATCCACGGCGAAGCCTTGCCGAACTAAGCGCTGAAACCGCTGCTGCTGCTGCAGATGGTGCTGCATTTGTTGTGATCACAGGCGGGGAACCACTGCATCACAACCTTGATGAATTATGCGAGATCCTTGCGGTGCTGGGATTGCCTTTACATCTTGAAACCAGTGGGGTGGATGCGCTCAGTGGGAAATTTGATTGGATCAGCCTTTCACCAAAACGCCATAAACCGCCATGCAATGAGCTGCTTTCTTGTTGCGACGAATTGAAACTAGTGGTGCATGAAGTGGCAGATCTGGAATTTGCAGAATCAATGGCAGCAGCAAATATCGCAGCAGCGAATCAAAAATCTGCGACGCTGCTATTGCAACCTGGCGCCGATTGCCCAGCAGGCAGAGATTTGGCAATCAACTATGTGCTTAAACATCCCAACTGGCGCTTAAGCCTGCAAACCCACAAATGGCTAGGGGTGCAATAGCTAAGCGAGATATCTAACGCAACTGGGCTGGTTGGATATTTTTTTCCGCCTTCCAAAGCCGGTAGCGCACCTGGAAACCCAAAGGCGCATAAACAACAATCGGCACACTTGCGTTAAATGGAAATACAAATGGTTGGCCGCCAAGCGGTATGAATTGCTTGGTAAGTGCCTGGCCTGGGCAAGCTTTGCGGGTGGAACGCATCACGCCAATTTGTTCGGCTCGATACACCGTGTAGCCGGTTCCCAGCACTGGTTCAGAACGTAACCTGCCGGTGAAACGGTGCAAATTGCAATCGAGCTCCAACTCCTTACCCACCAGCAACTGCACCCGCCAATCAGCAGGATTATTTGAAATACTCTGATCGGGTGATGGTTTTAGCAATGGATTTAATTGGATTACAAAGCGCTGCTCCCCTGCCGCTGCTTCTGCGTACGGTTTTAGATCAAGCATCGGTATCGCCTTAGCGGGCTCTAGAGCAAGTGATAAAGCAACAGCTGAACAAAAAGCTGAACAAAACAATGCAACTCTGAACACGGCCCTTAGATCAAACTGAACCCATCCTGGCCCCACAATGCACAACACACCACCAACTGCCATCGCGCTGCTTTCTGGTGGCCTTGATTCCGCTACCGCTGCTGCCCTTGCTATAGAGGCTGGTTATCGAGTAATCGGCCTTTCCTTTAACTATGGCCAACGCCACCAGCGGGAATTAATAGCTGCAAAAAATTTGGCCGATCATTTAAAGCTCCCTGAACATCACATAATCGCAGTGAATCTGGCGGCCTGGGGTGGATCCTCACTTACCGATAGCGAAATCAGCGTGCCCACTGATGGTGTGGAAGCAGGGGTAATTCCTAATACTTATGTGCCATGCCGCAATACCGTATTTATTGCCTTAGGGCTGAGCTTGGCGGAAGCCCGCGCTGCTGAACGTTTAGTGCTTGGCATTAACGCTGTGGATTATTCCGGTTATCCAGATTGCAGGCCTGATTACTTAGCCGCATTCCAAAATCTTGCTGATCTGGCAACTAAAACAGGTAGGGAAGGTAAAGGTGCGCAGCTTTGGGCCCCATTGCTGCAATGGAGCAAAACAAAGATCGTGCAAGAAGCCACACGGCTAAAGCTGCCGATTGCTGATACCTGGAGTTGCTATGCCGGCGAAGAAAAACCCTGTGGTATTTGCGATAGTTGCCGTATCAGAGATGCTGCATTGCTGGAAGCGGGCCGCAGTGATCTGGTGGGCCAATGAATCAGTTGCCCTGGTGGGAACCACAACAATTAGCCCAAGCGCTAGTGCGCTGTTTTGGTAGCGAAGGCTTCGTTTGGCTTGATGGCGACGGCAGCCCCTTGGGAAACAGGGTTTTGCTGGCGGTAGCACCGCAAACACAAATACGCTGCAGCGGGCTTCCCGGTGAATCAGGCAGCAAAGACCCCTTTAAGGCTCTGCAAGAAATCCAAGCAAATCGCAGCGGCAGCTGGCTTGGCTGGCTTGCCTATGAAGCTGGCGCCTGGGTAGAAGCGGGCCCCCATTGGCAAACACCAGACATGGCAACACTTTGGGCTGGCTGCTATGGAGCAGTGGTGCACCTGGATCTAGAAAAGCAAAAGCTTTGGTTAACAGGGGAGGCTAAGTATCAAAAACCACTAGAAGCCTTACTGCGCTCAAAACCCACCACAGCAGATCAACAGCAGCCAATAGCAAACGCAGGCATTGGTTTAGATGCTTGGTATTGGCATACAACAACAAGTGCTTTTGAGCAGCAGGTAAAGGAAGTAAAAGAATCGATTAAAGCAGGTGATATTTTTCAAGCCAATCTAAGTGTATGCGCTGAATACACACTCCCTGCAAATGCAGATCCATTAGCAATGTATCAACGCTTGCGCAGCAAATGCCCTGCACCGTTTGGGGGCCTAATGATTGCAAGCAATCAGGAAGCAGTGCTGAGTGCATCACCAGAAAGATTTATATCTTGCGATCAAGAAGGCAACGTAGAAACCAGGCCAATTAAAGGCACCAGGCCCCGGCATCAAGAGCAAGATAATGATGCAGCGGCGGCAGCTGAACTAATAACAAGCGCAAAAGATCGGGCTGAAAACATAATGATCGTAGATCTATTACGAAACGACCTAGGCAGGGTATGCAAAGCGGGTAGCATCAAAGTGCCACAACTATTAGGCCTTGAAAGTTACGCACAGGTGCACCACCTCACATCGGTTGTAACAGGAGTATTAGAAGGTACACAAACAGCTGCTTCTCTACTGCGCGCCTGCTGGCCAGGTGGATCGATAAGTGGTGCTCCCAAAATCAGCGCTTGTGCACATTTAAATAAATTAGAACCAGTGGCAAGGGGCCCATATTGCGGCAGCTTCTTTCACTTTAAAAACGATGGCGGTTTTGATAGCAATATCCTGATTCGCAGCGTAATGGTGCGCGCTAAACGTTTAAGGGTGCATGCTGGCTGCGGCATTGTTGCTGATTCCAATCCGCAGCAAGAAGCAGCAGAACTTGGCTGGAAAATAGAACCTTTACTCGCAGCCTTGCGCTAATGGATGCAATCGCTTGGTGTAATTCAAAATGGGGTGATCCCAATGAATTGGGTGTACCGATCAGCGATAGGGGTTTAAGGCTGGCAGAAGGTGTATTTGAAACAGTTCTGCTTGTATGCGGGGAAGCACAACTGCTTGATCAACATCTAGAGCGCTGGTATCTGGGGGCGTTGCACTTGGGCTTGCCAAATCCGCCTGCCAAATCAGAAATAAGAAGCTTGATCGCAACAGCGATAGAGCGCAGTGGCATCAAAGATGGCGCCCTACGTCTTAATTGGAGCCAGGGCGATGGGGGCGGCAGAGGATTAGCCCTTAGCGAAAATGATCAAGCAGGACGACTCTGGGGCAGCTTGCATCGCCATAAGCCAACATTTCAAATGCAGACCATAATTATTAGCAAAAAGATAAAAGTATGGGCAGATAGCGCCCTGCGCCACTACAAAACATTTGCCTACGGCGAAATGGCTTTAGCCCGGCGAGAAGCAGCAACTGCTGGCTGCCAAGATGCCTTATTGCTCAGTAGCGCTGGCGGACTCTGCTGCGCCACAAGCGCAAATCTGCTGGTGCAGCAGCAGGGCATCTGGATAACACCAAGCCTTGCCAGCGGCTGTTTACCTGGAACCATGCGGGCAGCAGCCCTGCAACAAGGAAGAGCAACTGAATCGCAATTAGGCGATGCACTAATCCCTGGTGAAGCAGCGGTATTACTTAATAGCCTCGATTGCCGCCCAATCACACCTGAGGCAGTTCCACTTGCTGAACAACTATTTCGCAATTTATTAAAAGAATCTAAAATCAAGGGGCAAGCACTAATTCAGTGACCGTTGCAACCGTTAAATAAAATTAAACGTGGCTTGATGTGTTGAAATGATGATCACACCGATGGAAGCAAGCGACTGCAGTTTTCGAAACAACCTAAATCGAATAATTATCCTGCGCTGCTTTGGCGCTCAAAATTATTACCTCGAGCGGGTGATATTTCCATTTGAAATACTAAATTTTTCGGCTCCACAGGAAGCAGAGGTGGAGATATGGAGCCATGAATTTGGCGGAGCAGAACTAGTGGAAAGTTTTAAAGTTGCAGAATTACACACTTAAAAAGCGATCGATCACAACTTTACTTAAATCGGCTGTTGGGCCACTTGCCACCATGCCCCCTTTTTGCATTGCATAGTACCAATCGGCTTGCCGCACAAAATGCAAATGCTGCTCCACAAGTAAGACGCTTATTCCTGTAGTTGCAACAATTTGCTTAACTGCCTTTTCAATATCAAGGACCACAGAGGGTTGTATTCCCTCTGTGGGTTCATCTAACAAAAGCAGTCGAGGTTTACCAAGCAGTGCTCTTGCAATTGCTAATTGTTGTTGTTGCCCGCCGCTTAAATCACCGCCACGCCGCTGCAAAAATCCCTCTAAAACGGGAAATAATTCAAATATCCGAGGATCAATATGGCGATTTTTGGCCAACCCACCAGGCAATGCTTCCAGGCCAAGTAATAGATTTTCCTTAACAGTAAGCTGGGGAATTATCTCCCTACCTTGAGGCACATAAGCAACACCAGATCTGGCTCTTTGATAGGGCGCCTTCTGTTTTAGATCCTCTCCTTCTAAACAAATCTTGCCACTACGCTGCTGCAATAAACCAATAATAGTTTTTAGTAGAGTAGTTTTACCAACCCCGTTGCGCCCAATGAGGCATACCATTTGTCCGGGACGTACGCTTAGATCTACGTTGCGCAAGATATGACTATTACCGTAATACACGTTTAGTGCACTCACATCAAGCACATGCTTTATGGAGTTTGTCATGGATTAACATCCTCGCGGCCAAGATAAACATCAATCACTCTCGAATCAGCCTGCACCTCCTCCATCGAACCCTCGCACAACACATGGCCTTCATGTAAAACTGTTACCGGAGCTTGGAGATCACGGATGAAATCCATGTCGTGCTCAATTACTAATACTGTATGGCTTCCACTAAGATCCTTCAACAAAGCTGCAGTGTGGGCAGTTTCTTCATCACTTAAACCAGCTACCGGTTCATCTACCAGCAAAAGATCCGGATCTTGAGCCACCAACATTGCAATCTCTAACCACTGCTTTTGGCCGTGTGATAGTCCACCAGCCAATTGCTGATCGTGGCTAGCAAGACCCACTTGCAGCAATAATTGCTGCACCCGATCGCGCTGCTTATTTGGCAAATTACTAAACAAAAGTTTGAGGGGAGAGGATCCCTTAGCAACTGCCAGTTCAAGGTTTCGCCTGCAACTTAAATTTTCAATAACCCTGGGGGTTTGAAACTTGCGACCGATTCCAAGGCGAACAATATGATGCTCTGGTTTACCAATAAGAGATTTCCCGCGAAACAACACCTCACCTTTAGAGGGTTGAACTTTACCGGTAATCACATCAAGAAAAGTAGTTTTTCCAGCTCCATTTGGGCCGATAACAGCCCGCAATTCTCCGCTTGTAAGTTTCAAATTAAGATCATTTAGGGCAAGGAAACCATCAAAACTAACCGTTACCCCTTTTAGCTCAAGAAGTGTATTCATTGTTCTTGCTCAGAAACCGGCACAAGTAGATTCCTAAACCCACCATTACGCCACCAACCAACTAAACCATCAGGCAAAGCTGTTACCACTAAAAGAAATAAGCCCCCCTGAATAAATAACCAAGTTTCTGGAAGCTGTTCACTAATTAAACTCTTGGCAAAATTAATGAATACGGCCCCAAGAATTGCACCCACCAATGTTCCGCGTCCCCCCACTGCAACCCAAATCACCATCTCAATCGAAAAGGGAGCCGCCATAAATTGCGGCGAAACAATCCCAGACTGCACTGTATAAAGGGCTCCACTAATGCCGGCTAAAGCGCCAGCGATAGTAAAAACAACTGTTTTATATACTGCGGGGTTGTAACCGGTAAACCGCATCCGCTGTTCATCATCCCGCAAAGCGATTAACGCATCACCAAAACGACCTTTAATTAACCATCTACATAACAACCAAGCAAAAAATAAAATAAAAACCGTAAGAAAATATAGCCCCCTTTGCATAGCATCACTGCCAACAAGTTCACCCAAAAAACGAGCAGTATCTGTTTTCAGGCCATTGGTGCCATTAATAAGCTTTTGCTGGCCATTGAAAAAATTATAAAATACAAGAAGAGCAGCTTGAGTGAGAATCGAAAAATAAACACCCCTAATGCGATTGCGAAATACTAGAAAACCGAGAATTCCAGCAACGAATGCAGGGATCACCCAAATTGCAAAGAAAGTAAATAACCCAGAAGAAAAAGGTTGCCAAAAAGCAGGCATACTTTTTACGCCATATAAACCAAAAAACTCAGGTAATTCACCAGGCGCTAGCGACTGCAACTGTAGATACATACCAAGGGCATAACCACCTAGGGCAAAGAAAATACCTTGCCCTAGGCTCAATAAACCTGTGTAACCCCAAATAAGATCAATCCCTAACGCCACAATACCAAGGGAAAGAAAACGCCCAAGTAAATTAAGCCTAAATGGTGGCAAGATAACGGGTAAAACAATTGCCACAATTAAAAGTATTAGCCAAGGCAAATAACGAAATAGGGGGGTAGCCCTCGCGGAAACAAAGGGGGAATTCATATTTAAACCTCCGCCATACGGCCCTTAGGTGGAAATAATCCAGCTGGACGAAACTGCAAAAATACAACAATTAATACAAATACCAAAACCTTAGCCATTGAAGTGGTTGCAAAAAACGTAATTAATTCATTTAATCCCGCAGGCATTGTGGGCCATACCAACAGCAAGGATCCAGAACCGAGCACATAACTCAGCACGCCGATACCAAGTGCTGCAAGCACTGTACCCAGCAATTTACCCACACCTCCTAGCACTACCACCATGAAACAATCAACAATGTAATTACCACCAAGATTGGGGCCTACAGAGCCGAGCAAAGTAACTGCAACTCCAGCAACTCCAGCCAAACCAGAACCAACTAGAAAAGTGAGCGCATCAACGCTTTCAGTTGGAATACCAAGGCAACTACTCATAGATCGATTTTGAGTTACAGCGCGTATCCGAATACCCCACACACTTTTTTGTAGAAACCAATTCACTGCTATTAAAGAAATAAGTGTTAATATAATAATAAATAGCCTAGCTGTTGGCATATTAACGCCTGCGTAATCAATAGAGCCACGCAACCATTCAGGTGCCGTTACATCAATGTTTCTTGCACTGAACCAAGCCTGATCCAGCAACCTCACGGAACCGAATAATGCAGCAGCGCCAACCCCTAATAAAGTTGCCAAGATCCAGTTGCCAACCTTAAAAATCAACGCCCAACGTTGCATTATCCAATTGCTAGGTATTAGCCTCGGCAGTAATAAGCCGAGAACAGCAGTTAACAACAAACCCAAAACAAAGGCTGTTGAAACCGACCGTACAAACTGCTGCAAAATCAAACTAACGCCCCATGTGGCAAGTAAAGTTTCAAGGGGCCGCCCATATAATCTGCGGATAACTGTTGCTTCTAAAAGCAAGCCTGCAACACCACTAACAATGAAAGCAAGTGGAATAGAAATTAAAATATAGATAGGAAACAAACCCTCAAGGGGGCCTGATTTCAATAGGTTTTGAACAACAAATGTGGTGTAAGCGCCCAGCATCATTAATTCGCCATGGGCCATGTTTATCACACCCATCAAGCCAAACACCACAGCCAAACCAAGTGCTGCTAAAACTAAAACTGAACCAATTGCTAAACCATTAAACAATGTGTCAAGAAATAAACTCATGCAACCACAATTTAAAAAAATAAATAATAACTAAAAAACTGAGGGGCGAATGCCCCCCAGTTTGCAGATCAATTTCAGATCAAAAAATCACATTTTATACTTGCCAGCATCAGGGCGCTTTTGAGTCCAGTCGCAGGTGTAACCCTTAGTTTCAGGAACATATTGATTCCAAGCTACAGGTTTCTTGAAGCCTTGATTTTCTAAGATTTTAAACATACCATCTTTCTGAACTTCACCGATCAATACAAGTTTATCTACATGATGATTAGGCTGCACTGTTACCTTGCCTTCTGGAGCATCAAAGCTCACTCCAATTAGTGCTTCTCGCACCTTATTATCATCTACACTTTTTGCCTTTTCAGCAGCAGCAGCCCATAGGTAAACCATCATGTAGGCGGCTTCTGCCGGATCGTTTGTTACCCGCTTGTCGCCATATTTAGCCTTAAAGTCTGCAGTGAATTTTTTAGATGCTGGTGTATCTAGGCTCTGGAAGTAATTCCAGGCGGCATAGGTGCCTTCTAAATATTCCGGACCGATAGCAGCGATCTCCTCTTCTGCAATTGAGAAGCTCATTATTGAGTATTTGTTAGCAGGGGTGATTCCAGCAGCTTTCATCTGCTTAAAGAAAGCTACATTGCTATCACCATTTAAGGTGTTAACAATCACACCACCATTAGGTAGAGCCTGCTTGATCTTAGCAATGATCGGTGCCACTTCAGTATTGCCAAGGGGTAGGTAATCTTCACCCACTAACTTTCCACCCTTAGCCTTAAGTTGCTCCTTCATGATCGTGTTAGCCGTACGTGGATACACGTAATCAGAACCAACTAAGAAAAAGTCTTTGCCTTTATTTTTAAGAAGCCAATCCACTGCTGGTTCAGCCTGCTGATTTGGAGTGGCGCCGCTGTAGAAGATATTTTTAGAGCATTCCTGGCCTTCATATTGAATTGGATAAAAGAGGAAATGATCCTTTGCTTCGTAAACAGGCAGCATCGCCTTACGGCTGGCGGAGGTCCAACCACCAAACACAACAGCTACTTTATCTGAATCGATAAGTTTCTTAGATTTCTCGGCAAAAGTTGGCCAATCCGAGGCGCCGTCTTCCTCTACAGGTACGATTTTTAACTTTTTACCATCGATAACAACACCGCCCTTGGCATTGATCTCATCGATAGCCATTAATTCGGCTTCGGCCACAGTGTTTTCAGAGATAGCCATGGTGCCACTGCGGGAATGCAAGATACCCACCTTCACTTCACCATCAAATCCGCCATCAGCCTTTTTCTCACCACTGCAAGCCACTATCGAAAGGCTTGCAGCTATGGCAGTGGTGCCACTGATGGCTCGAATGAAAAGCTTGTTTGAACGAATGGGGGCCATGCAAAAACTCCAAGTTTTGATCCGCGATGCAGCGGTGTATTAGAAATTTATGGGTAGAAGAAATACTTGGTTGTAGTGGTTGAAACTTTTTTAGCTACTTGGTAGCTGTTGCAACAAAAATTGCTCCACTTGCTGCAAGCCCTCGCCTGTTTTTAGGTTGGTAAAACACCAAGGACGCTCCCCACGCATACGTTTAGTGTCGCTGGCCATCAAGGCCAGATCAGCTCCCACCATGGCGGCAAGATCGATCTTATTGATTACTAATAGATCAGATCGAGTAATCCCTGGGCCCCCTTTGCGAGGAATTTTGTCGCCAGCGGCCACATCGATTACATAGATACAGAGATCTACAAGTTCAGGGCTAAAACTGGCAGCCAGATTATCGCCACCGCTTTCCACAAATACCAAATCCAAGCGCGGAAAAGCAGTTTCTAACTCCTCCACCGCCGCTCGATTGATGGAACAATCCTCCCGAATTGCGGTGTGGGGGCAACCACCGGTTTCCACCCCGCGAATTCTTTCTGGTGCCAATGCACCAACCCGGGTGAGAAATTGAGCATCCTCTTGGGTGTAGATGTCGTTAGTTACAACAGCAAGTTGGAGGCGATCCCGCAAACTGCGGCATAAAGCCTCCACCAAAGCAGTTTTACCGCAGCCCACGGGCCCAGCTATACCTACCCGTAGTCGACTCATCCAACTACTTTATTTGCACGTTTTAGCGATGCCTCTGGCAGGGTTACTCCGATTGCTTTTGCTGTATTTTTATTTAGTAGCAGTTCGGTTTTAGTGAGTGGTTCAAAGTTCATCCCAGCCGGCGATTCACCTTTAAGGATTCGCACAGCCATTTCGCCTGCTGCAAATCCATCTGCGTAATAACTCCAACCGATCACCCCTAAACAGCCGGGCAGATCGATATCTGGGGGATCAACTGAATACACAGGGATCTTATTTTCAAGGCCCACTTTGCAAATCGAGCTGAAAGCTTGAATCGTGGCGTAGTCGCCAATTTTCACAAAGGCACCGATTTTCTTTGCAGCAAGTGCTTGAGCCGCCTGTAGCACTTCACCTGAATTTGCTACCGCTTGGCTTTCCAGCTTGATCCCACGACGGGCCGCTTCCTGCGCTAGCAACTTGGCCTCAAATTCGGAATTTGGTTCGCCTGGGTTGTAGATCAAGCCAACACTGCTCAAATTTGGATCCACTTCACGAGCTAAATCCAACTCCTCCCCCACCGGATTTGTGCCAACGGTGCCCACCACATTTGGCTTGTGTTGGCCCACCTTGCCGGGAGGTGTTCCAGCCCCTGCCCCCCATGGATTTGAGCAGTAGCAAAACACCACCGGCATTGAAGCCGGTGCCACCTGCATCGCCGCCTGCAAAGGTGGCGTTCCAATTGCTAAGAACAAATCCACCGGTACGCCAACAAATTGTTTTGCCACCAAGGTGGTATTTGCTAATTCGCCAGCGGCATCTTTTTGGATCACATTTAAGGATTCACCTTCCACATAACCAGCTTTAGCAAGGGCTGCCATAAATCCCTTGCGCACAGAATTTGGCGGGGCAGCATCAACAAACTGCAGCATGCCGATGGTGGGGCCTTTTACTTTTTTATCAGCGCCAAGTTTTGAGCAAGCCGCAAGCAATGCCGTGCCGCTAAGGCCAACACCCGCTAAACCAAGAAAAGTACGCCGTTCCATCAGTAATTAATCAGCACTTTGTTAGCTCACTTTGGCGCTGCCATAGAGCTCTCGCAAGTTTGTATGGCTTAAATCTGCTTTTTCGGCGCCACTCCAATCCCCCCGCACCGAACCTTCATGGAGCATTAACAAGCGATCGCCGTGGTTTAAGGCTTGTTCCAAGCTGTGGGTAACCATCAAAGTGGTGGTGCGGAGTTGACGCACTAAACGTTCTGTGAGTTGCATCACCCGCGCTTCCGCCTTTGGATCCAAGGCTGCAGTGTGCTCATCGAGCAGCAACAGTTCAGGTTCCGCCAAAGTGGCCATTACAAGGCTGATCGTTTGCCGTTGGCCACCGGATAATTGGCCCACGGGTGTATTGATGCGATCAGCAAGGGGCACCTCAAGGCTTTCCAATAGCTCCTGGAAACGACGCACATCAAGTTTGTTTGGGCGAATACCTAAAAGACCTTGCCACCTAAACGGTGAACGGCGCCTTGATTCAGCAAGCCGTAAATTTTCAGCAATCGTGAGACCCGGCGCGGTGCCATCGAGGGGGTTTTGCATTACCCGACCAATCCAGCGGGCTCTGCGGTAATCCTTTAATTGTTGCAAGGGCCTGCTATTTAAACGCAAACTGCCGGCCTGCAATTTGAGGCTGCCAGCTATGAGATTTAGCAATGTGGACTTTCCTGATCCATTGCTGCCGATTAATACCAAAAATTGAGCGGGGGGGCACTCGAGCTTGAAATCCTTAAACAGCTGTCGCCAACTGCCACCTGGCTGGCTATGACCCCAGCAAAGGCCTTCGATCTGCAAACTCATAAACGCTTACCTGCATTTGCAAGACCCGGCAATCGCAACCTACCAAGTGCCAATGCAGCAAGAAGCAGTAGCGCTGTAACGAGCTTTAAATCCACAGGCTCGAGGCCAACTTGCAAGGCAAGCGCAATCATGAAGCGGAACAAAATCGATCCAATCACCACTGCAAAAAGAGCCATCGGAATTGAACGGGGTCTACATACCGATTCACCAACGATCACAGCCCCAAGGCCAAGGATTAAGGAACCAAAACCCATAGTTACATCAGCAAAACCCTGGTAATAAGCAACTAAGGCACCTGCTAATGCAACAAATCCATTTGCGATTGCAATCCCCAAGGTGAGGCCGGCAGCTCCACTCACTGCATTGGCGCGGGCCATGGTGGGGTTATTGCCAAGGGCCCTGAGCGCTAGGCCTAAATCAGTTGCAAGCAATAGAGCAAGTAATCCAACTAAGCCAATAACAACCAAGCTGAAGGCAATCGCCCAGTCGCCATCACTACCACTACCCATATCAGGCAGAGGATCAAGGCCTAGATCGAGATTGATCAAAGGGATATTGGAGCGGCCCATCAAACGCAGGGTTATCGAATAGAGCCCTGTACTGGTGAGGATGCCGGCAAATAAATCGTTAACGCCGAGGCGCGTGTGAATTAGTGCAGTAACGCAACCAGCTAGGGCACCACTAAGCACTGCAGCAAGTAAGGCAAGCGCAGGATTCAGGCCATTTGTGATGAGTACTGCTGCCATACCGCCACCGAGGGCAAAAGAGCCATCTACTGTGATGTCTGCAAAATTGAGCACCCGCAGAGTTAAATAAACGCCAAGGGCTAAACCGGCATAGGCAAGACCCTGGTTGTAAGCCCCAAGCCAAATAGAAAACATCGCCTTCAGATTCAAGCCACCATTCTGCTGCCACTAACTGGAATTGCCTGATTTCGCTGCTATCGAACCAATCACCCTGGCGGCATTGATTGCCTGCGGCCTCGCGGGGGGCTTTATAAACACAATTGCAGCGAGTGGTGCAACAGTTACCTTGCCAACGATGATTAGCTTGGGCCTTAGCCCAGGAATCGCGAATGGCACCAATCGTTTAGCAGCAGTGGCGGGATTGGCAACTGCCACCTGGCGTTTTCAACAGGCGGGGGCAATCCCCTGGAAACTCACCTTAAAAGCAACATTACCAATGGTGCTTGGCGCCAGCCTTGGCGCCTTAGGAGCAACGGCTTTAGCAGATGAATGGATAACACTTGCTGTTGCAATTTCATTGATATTTGTATTAATTATATTAATAACAAAGCCAACTCAATTACTGCAAGAACCGGCAATAGAAAATGAAAATATAGAGCCAAAACTTGGCTTTTTATTTTATAGCCTAATGACCCTTACAGGTGTCTGGGCAGGATTTATATCTCTAGGCTCAGGTGTGATGACTTTGCTAGTACTTGTGCTGGCGGGCAAGATTCCATTAAAAACAGCAAACATTCTAAAATGTTTTGTGAGGTTAAGCTCCAGTCTTATAGCTTTGTTGATATTCGGATTGCGCGGTGATTTCAATTGGTTATGGGCGCTTCCCTTAGCTCTTTCCAGCATGGTGGGGGCAAATGTAGCAGCGAAGATTGCCCTCGGCCCCCAAGCTAATCAATGGATTTTTCGATCTCTAATTGTGGTGGTATGTGTGGAAGCTGGCAGTTTCCTATGGCGGCTTAATCCAGGCCTACTGGCGTAGCGCTAGAACATGGCTTGAAATCAAATTTGCCAATGGCAACAGAAGCCCGCTGGAAAGGTCGCCTTATCGCCAGCAGTGATAGCACCATCAGCGTTGATGGAAATGCTTATTTCCCTGCGGCTGCGTTAGTTGAAAACTGCTTTCAGGCCTCCAGCCACCGCAGCGTATGCGGTTGGAAAGGGGAAGCTCACTATTACAACGTGGTAGTTGATGGTGAGGTGAATGAGAATGCTGCTTGGTATTACCCCGAACCAAAGGAAGCAGCAGCTGAAATCAAAGGCAGGGTGGCCTTTTGGAAAGGCGTAAAGGTGAGCGCTAGCGAGTGAGCATTATCAATGCGAAAGAGTTAAGTAAGATCTATCGAATTAGCGAAAAGCAGCCTGGTTTAGCTGGAACATTGCGGCATTTGCTGCAACGTAAACACCGCGAGATAACAGCGGTAAATCAAGTTAGTTTTTCTATCGAACCCGGTGAGATTGTTGGTTTTCTTGGCCCTAATGGGGCAGGAAAAACAACAACATTAAAAATGCTCACAGGTTTAATTCATCCAAGTAGTGGCGAACTTTCAGTAGCTGGCCATAAACCATGGCAAAGAAAAGCACGATTTTTACGCCAAATCACCCTGGTGATGGGTAACAGACAACAATTGCTGTGGGATCTTCCAGCTCTTGATTCATTAAAAGTTAACGCAGCTGTTTACGGTATCCCAGAAAAAGAAGCGCAGCGCCGTATAAATGAACTTGCCGAAATGTTAGAGCTTGGCGAAGAGCTGCTAAGGCCACTGCGCAAATTATCGCTGGGCCAACGTATGAAAACGGAATTATTAGCAGCGTTACTACATCAACCTGCAGTGTTATTTCTTGATGAACCAACCCTGGGCTTAGATGTAAATGCCCAGGTGCGGGTGAGGGAATTCCTTGCTGATTACAACAAACGAACAGGGGCAACAATGCTGCTCACAAGCCATTACATGGGCGATATAACCACCCTATGCCCAAGGGTGTTATTAATTCATCAAGGTGAACTATTTCACGACGGTTCTTTAAGCGAGCTCACCCAAAAACTTGCCCCCTGCAGCCAAGTGCGGATGGAATTAAGTGAAATCCACAGCGTTGAGGATTTCTGCGGCTACGGCGATATTCACTCCCTAAAGGGCCATCAGGTGCAGCTGTTAATACCTCGCGCTGAACTATCAGAACGGGTAGCAGCATTAC
>NZ_CEXBMR010000020.1:26665-27788 GCF_982614295.1 Synechococcus sp. | reverse complement strand
TCCGTGGAACCGTCGTCTACCAATACAACCTCAAAATGGTCGCCTTGCTCCAAACCCTTCTGGGCTTCAAGGGCAGCCAGGCATTTGCTCAATATTGGCAAACGATTATAGGTTGGAATAACAATGCTAAAAAGCATCTATACCTGCGGATTAATCGGCAGCGCCACCGTTGTTGGCAGTACCGGTAACGCCGTTGCCGGCACCTTCACCACGACCATCATTGCGCAGCTTGCGTTTTTTGAATTTACGGGCGTAGGCACGGTTGCGCTCTTGCTTTTCCCGTTTTAAGTTTCTGCGCTTAGACAAAGAATCAACCCCATAGATACGAAAACTTTAGCCTGACGGGTCACTCAGATTCACTTCCTGCAATTGACCGTCCTCCATCTGGATCAAACGATCTGCTATGTCAAGGATGCGTGGGTCATGGGTAACCATCAACACACCGCAGCCTTGATCTTTAGCGAGCGATTGGAGCAACTCAACAACTTCCCTACCAGTTCGACCATCTAATGCGGCGGTGGGCTCGTCGGCTAGAAGCAATTTTGGTTTTGCTGCAAGGGCTCTTGCAATGGCCACCCGTTGCTTCTGGCCCCCGGATAAATCGTGGGGGAGTTTGTTCAGTTGGTCGCCCAAACCCACTGCTCGCAACCATTCCCTCGCCATAGCGCGTCTGGATCCGTAACTAGTTCCGGGGAGAAGGTCTGCGCCCATTTGAACGTTTTGCTCAGCGGTAAGACAACGCAGCAGATTATGGCCTTGAAAAATCATGCCGATATTTGAGCGCACCCCACGGCACTGCTCCCGATTTGCACCTTTTAATGAAACTCCCAACACCTCTAAATTGCCTTGCTGAACGCTGCGCAGCGCGCCGATCAATGTGAGCAAGGTTGTTTTGCCGCAACCTGACGGACCTGTTAGCAAAACCACCTCGCCAGGATTAAGACGTAGCTGAATATTTTCCAATACCAATCGACTCATCGCACCTTTGCCGTAGCTATGGCATAGGCCATCGGCATTAATTAAAGGAGCAGTGTTTTGAAGATCCATTAAAAAATTTCGGCAGGATCTGCATCAGCTAATTTTCGCATCGCCAATAGTGCCGAGCCCAAACACATCACAAGAA
>NZ_CEXBMR010000020.1:0-26565 GCF_982614295.1 Synechococcus sp. | reverse complement strand
CGCCAATAATTTTTCTCAAATTCAATAAACTGTTTCTTAGTAAATATAGTTACATCATTAGGTAGTTGTTTTTTTAATCTCCCTGATACCAATATGGGATCTGCGCCTTCACTGAGCCTAATTAAACCAAGCTCGATGCTTCCCTTAGAGCTCCCTGGAATAATGCTGCGAAATGTTTCACGGCTCACAATCATATTTCCATCCGCGCCAAACGAGGGGCCCAACTGCACAAGACCTGCCACTCGCAAACTCACACCAGCAACTTCTGAATCAACGGTTTTACCTTTGCGAAACCAATCCGCCACTGGACCAAATTCACTTCGGGAACGTTCATCGAATAAAACCCTGCCTTTCTGTTGCAAATATGATGCTTGCCGCTGCACCATTGGATCAATTAAAAGCGGATCGCTCGGTTCAAATCCAAGGGCTAAAATTGATCTTGTTGTTCTAGTTTCTGGATTTCGCCAAAGTACAAAATTCCAGTGCACAGGTGATACATCATTTACTTCAGGGTCAGCCAGTGTTTGAATAAGG
The DNA here is from genome assembly GCF_982614295.1 of Synechococcus sp. Taxonomy (NCBI): domain Bacteria; kingdom Bacillati; phylum Cyanobacteriota; class Cyanophyceae; order Synechococcales; family Synechococcaceae; genus Synechococcus; species Synechococcus sp. The sequence continues at coordinate 26,031 of NZ_CEXBMR010000020.1, read as the reverse complement.
CGTCTTTCTGGAAAACCAGCCATACTTATTGAGCTCATTGAGCGCGGGCTGGCAAGAACTAAATCAGCATCAAATAAACGATGTATAGTTACGCTGGCATCAAATAATCCATCCCTAAAACCAAGCTGCATAAACATTAGTATTCCTGCAAAACTAATTCCTGCAAGGGCAATAGCTAAGCGCACCGGCTGGCGGCTAAGCAGTAACCAGGCAAGTGGAATCCTGCGTTTTTGCCAGATATCAACAAACATAGGAATCAAACATCATGGTTTTAAATTACCAATTACTTTCAAACCAGAGAGATTCGCCACTTTTTTGCGGTCGTTATTATCTAAGCTTATTCTAACTATCACAACTCTCGCATCAGTGTCTGCGGTGGGGTCTGTTGATAACACCTCCCTTTGCCGAACCTGGGGATCTATACGAAATACTCTGCCGTTCAATTGTCCTGAAAAGCCCCCATTCTCACTACGCAATTTTGCTAGTTGCCCAATTCTTACCCTATCAATATCACTTTCATAAACCTCAAGCTCAGCTTCCATTGCGCTACTTTGGCCAATGTCAACAACTCCTCTTGCACCAGGCCGCTCACCACTGCGGGCGTGAACTTGCAAAATTGTTCCTGCAAATGGTGCTCGCAGTTCCGTAAATGGTAATTTAACATTTTGACGATTTAATTCAGCTTGTGCATTTCTAAGTTCTTGATCAATTTCAAGCAATTTGAGTTGCCGCAATTCAACCCCCTCCAAACTGGTTGCCCCCAGCTGCTGCAACTTTCGATAACGAGCCAGTTCCTGTCGCAGTAACTTTTGTCGTTCTAACAAGGTGCTAATGCTTGACTTGGCAAAAGCAATATCTGCTTGGCTATCTAACTTGCTATCAAAACTTGCCAACAAAGCACCTGCTGCCACTTTATCTCCAACCTCTACGTGTAATTCAGCGATGCGTGGCATCGTACCCATGGCGCCGCTTGGTGCAGCCAAGCGGCGCACATCGCCTGCCGGTAATAATCGCCCCAAAGCTGTAACCCCAAGGGGTTGAACTATAGATTTTTTCGCTGCAATAGGGCTGAGCGGAGCCTTTACAGCGCTTAGCTGCTTCCAAATCACTGCTCCGAATATAGCTGCAGCAATTGCTAGCCATAATATTAATCGGGGCGGTTTAGGATTGAAATTTATTTTAGGCACAATACAAAACTCCGGGGGGCTGGGGATCGTCGAATAGCAGATTCTGAATGTAATCGTCTGCCCATTGTGGGTTGAAGGCAGCTTCAAGCACCCTTCTTGTTTTGTCGTTTCTTCTTTGCTGCTCGCAGTAATTTAATTGTGCCTCATAACGCATCTTGCTGTCCGGGTGGTTTGCAGCGTCTGGTTCGCTGAGAATCAGGTGGTTAAGAAAAATCTGGTGAAAAGCAAGAAGATCTTTTAAGAACCACTCTTCTTCTGTGCTATTGGTGGGGCGAACAAATAGTACTTGCGCAGAAAAAATTTTGCCCCATGGAGGCACCTCACGGGGTTGGGAATATCTATGTTTCTCAATTTTATTTAAGGCTTCATCAATACTGCGTGGTAACTGCGGTGCGGTGGGGGATAAATCCACAATGGCTGCTGAAATACCACCTCTTCCGGCAACAATATCTGCACCAAATAATGGCAGATCAAAACATGGATCTGGAAACATTACGCAGTGGAGAATATCTAGATTTTTGCCAATATGAGCAACTTCAAGGTGGATCTTTCGCAATCCACGGCAGCGTAATAGTTCATTACTAATTGCCATATTATCGCCTTCAAGTTCACCCCTCACTTCTTTTAAATCCGGATCTAGGGGAAGGATTTCAAGTTTTGGTAGCTGCTGCCAGAGAGGCAGCAAGGATTGGGCTATGCGACCTACCAGGGGGTGAGAGCTATTCATTTATTTTGTTCGCAACCGAAAGAGCCTAAGGGCCCCTGGTCGCACCATGATGGTGGCAAGCGTTATTTGTTCTCTGACACTACCTAACTCAGCCCTTGGCTTTCCAGCTCCTCAGCAGCATCTCCTGGGTAACGGTTGCCCTATTACCTACTTACCCGTTGCCGATGCTTCGGTGGTTTGTATTGAATTTTGGTGCCAGGCAGGCAGTGCCATGGAACGAAATACTGAAAGTGGTATCGCCCATTTCCTTGAACACATGGTCTTTAAGGGAAATGAAAATCTTCCGCCTGGTGCATTTGACCTTCAAATTGAATCCATAGGTGGCTCTAGTAATGCCGCTACTGGCTTTGACGAAGTGCAATATCACCTTGTGATTCCGCCTGAAGGGCTTGCCCTGGCATGTGATTTGCTGCCACAACTGGTTTTACAACCGGGCCTCGAAAGGGAATCTTTTCAAATGGAACGGCTTGTGGTGCTTGAAGAACTATCTCAAAGTGAAGACCAACCCGAGGAGGTTGCTTTTCAGCGCTTGTTGCATTTGGCCTGCGGAAATCATCCCTATGGCAGACCAATTATTGGTTTGCGTTCCGATCTCTTGAATCATGGGCCTGCAGATATGCAACGGTTTCAAAGTCGCCACTACAAGGCGGCAAATTGCGCAGTTGCTGTTGGGGGTTGTTTTGAATCAGATGAACTGCTGAAAATGTTGGCGGCAGGACCCATCGGTGAACTTGATGCAGAGCAGGATCCAGCATTAATTGATTTGAATCCAGATGACTTGCATATGCACTGGCAACCGGGGGAACACCATCTGAGCCTGCCGAGACTGGAATCAGCCCGCTTGCTTGTAGCTTGGTCTGCCCCTTTCGCAGCAGATCCTGAAGCTTTAATGGGGATTGATCTTTGGGCTGCAGCCCTTGCTGAAGGCAGATCTTCAAGGCTTGTGAAAGTACTTCGCGAAAAGCTTCAACTTGTGGAATCCATAGACGTGGAGGTTCATCCTCTCGAGCGAGGCAGTTTGGTAATTCTGGAGGCAGTTAGCAGTCCTGAATCTCTGCCAAAGGTGCGGCAAGAATTGGAGAAATTGTTAACTCAAGCTCAGCAGGGTTTTGAATTGCAAGAGATAGAGCGGGCTAAGCGCTTACTTGGCAATGGCTACACCTTTAGCCATGAGGCGATCAGCCAGGTAACCCATCATCTCGGGCAGGACAGCCTTCAAAAACGTTTATTGCCGCTTGATGCACCTCTGCAATGGTTAAAGCAATGGGACCAGGATCGATTGCATTCACTCGCAAAAGAATGGGACCTCAGCAGGGCCTGCATACTTGAAGTTTTACCTGAATAAAACTATTCCTATGAACCAAGTTGAACTATTGCATCAACCAGAATCACCAATATTGGTTGCCCGCCTAGTTTTGGCATTTGGCAGCAGGGTAGATCCGCCGGGTCAGAGGGGTCGTCAACAACTTTTAGCGGGAGTATTAACTCGAGGTTGTGGTGAATTAAATGCCGAAGATTTTGCAAATAAGGTGGAGAGTTATGGTGCAAATTTGCGCTGTGATGCAGGGGAAGACTTTCTAGTTGTTGCTTTGAAATGCAACAACGATGATGCTAAATTTCTACTACCACTATTATTAGATATGCTTGAAAAGCCCAGTTGCGAGAGGGATCAAGTAAATCTAGAACGTGATTTAAACATGCAAACAATACAAAGAATGCGAGAAGATCCTTTTTATCTTTGTCATGAAAAATTACGACAACTATTATTTAGCGATGGACCCTATGGCCATGATCCAATCGGCACTAGAAATGACCTAGAAAAAATTGAGCCTGAATCATTACTGCAAATTTCAAAGCAACTCGCTGCTCAAAGCGCCCTTTTGGTGCTCGCAGGGAATCCACCATCAAGCCTTCAAGAGCAATGTGGAAATCGGATTTCAGGCTGGACAAATAAGATCGAAGCTGGTCCGCTATTGATACCAGAACCGCTGGACAATTTTGCTGCTGTGCGCTGCAGAACCGAGCAAGTGGTAATGATGATTGGTTTTCGTACAATTGAAATAGATAATCCTGACGCTCTCTTACTTCGTATTTTACAGGTACACCTTGGGGTGGGAATGAGCTGTCGCCTGTTCCAGATAATTCGCGAGGAACTGGGCCTGGCCTACGACATTGGTGCGGAGTTAATCACTCGTAGCTCAGATTCGCCGATGATCTGGCATCTCTCATGCGGGATAGATCGGGCACCAGAAGCTCTGAATGCTTTTTTAGGTGAATGGCGGCGGCTGATTGAACAACCAATTTCAGCGGCAGAATTGAATTTAGCGGTGGCAAAAATAAAAGGGCAAGAAGCCTTAAGTTGCGAAACGCTAAGCCAAAGGGCGGATCGCTTAGCGGCGCTTTTGAGCTATGGCTTGCCCAAAAACCATAGTGAACTCTGTCTCAAAAAATTGCCACACATCAGCCCCTCAGAATTGCAGCAGGCTGCACAACGTCTACTACAGAAACCGAATTTGAGTGTATGCGGCCCAGCTGCAGCCATTAATGACCTGAAACATCAGTGGCAGGTTGCAATGAGCTAACAGCTAAAAGAAAAGTACCTCTGCGAAATTTGACCGCCCTTTTCTGCATAGGGTGAATTGCCATCACTTCCCCCTGCTCAGCGATTTCCACAAGATCAGCAGGCCGCAACACTGGCATCACTGAGGCGGTCTTCAGCCATGGCTGCTGGTTTTGCAGTTTGACAAGACTTCCAACGGGATAAAGAGCTTCTGATGGATCAGTCAAAGTTGTGTGGATCGATGGGTTGGTGCAGGATGGCGGCAAATAGCTTTGGTTGAGCTTGCGCGCCCTCTTGAACTGGTGGGGGGCCCTTGTAGGGCTACTCCTTATTCTCACTGGTGGTTTGTTACAACCGGCCCTGCCCTGGTGGAATCCCCAATTGGGGTTTGTTTTTCAAGATTTACAAGTTACAGCCCAAGTGCCGGCGCTGCTGCTAACGGCTTTGGTGTGTGGACCGCGATCGGGAATGTTGGCCGCAGTGGCTTATTTAAGCCTTGGCATAAGCGTTATTCCTGTTTTTCAAGAAGGTGGTGGCCTTGCATACCTGCAGCAACCCTCCTTTGGCTACCTGGCCGGATTTGTACCTGCCGCTTGGCTTTGCGGCCGGCTAGTGCAACAAAATGGCATGGATCGTTTAGAGCGCCTTACCGGGGCAGCACTGTTAGGTCTATTTACAATTCAGATTTGCGGTTTGCTCAATCTGGGATTAGGTAGTTTGGCTAATAGATGGAGCGTTGGCTTGCCCCAGCTAATTCTTACCTATAGCCTTCTCCCCCTACCAGGCCAATTGCTGCTTTGTTGTTTTGTTGGAGTTCTGGCGAGGGTGCTGCGCCCCTTACTTCTGGTAAACCGGTGAATAAACTTCTTCAAGTAAGAGGCCTCAGTATTGGCCTGGCAATTGGCGTAGTAATACTGGATCAGTGGAGTAAACATTTAGTTCTAAGCCAGCTACCTCAATCAAGCAAAGTTGTTATTCCTGGGCTGGTAAATCTTCGCTTGGTTTGGAATAATGGTGCCGCTTTTAGCCTCTTTCCCCAAGGTGCCGCCTGGCTCGGTTTGATCAGTTTTGCTGTTGCACTATTTCTAGTGTTATGGCTGTGGCGAGCCGGAAAAAAATGGCAGTTTCTTCAACTTTGCGCAGCGGGTTGGCTGCTTGGCGGATCTATCGGCAACGGCTTAGATCGCTTGAGGCTAGGGGCTGTTGTGGATTTTATTGAATTTGTGCCTATTAATTTCCCAGTCTTTAATTTTGCAGATATAGCAATTAATCTAGCTGTTTTTTCTTTACTGCTGCACAACTTACGGAGTACAAAATGATAGCGGCTGAGCTGTGGCTGCATCAGTTTGGCAAAGAGTCAATTTGCCATAATCTCTATGGCCAAATTTATCGTATTGGACGCGATAGTGATGGAGAGATAGTTGTTAACCATCCAGCCGTGTCTAAACGTCACGCCATCCTAGAATTACGGCGTGGAAATTGGTTGCTTACAGACGCTGGTTCTACAAATGGTATTAGCTGGCTGGGTCGCTCAGTTAAAGCAATCGAGCTGCGGGATGGGGATCAAATTTACTTGGGTCCAGGCTCTGCAACGGAATTACCTATTATTGAATTTCGCCAATTAAAGCAATATTTATGGGGGCTTAAATTTTTTAAATTTATTAGTGCTGCAGCCCTAACCACCGGTGCTTTTAGTTTGCTCTTGCTGGCTTTTGGAACTTTTAGTGTGGCCGTGCGAGGCAGTCTCGCTCCAGTGAGAGGGCCGATGGTGCTCTACGACCGTAACAATCGCCCCCTCTCAAGTGTAAATAGCAGTGGGCATAATGAGCTACCTAAATTAACTAGCTTTTCACCCCAATTAATTAAGGCGCTTCTTGCCAGTGAAGATAATCGTTTTTGGTGGCATCCAGGGATCGATCCAATCGGCACTACAAGGGCTTTGATTACAAATCTGCTGGGGGGAAGAGTATTAGAAGGAGGCAGCACACTTACTCAACAATTGGCTAGAAGTTTATATCCAGATCAAGTGGGACAAGGAGAAACTCTTGGTCGTAAGTGGAGAGAATTAATGGTAGCGCTACAACTTGAAGCACGATTTAGTAAACACGATTTGTTATTAAGTTATTTAAATAGAGTTTATCTTGGTGTTGGTTGGGGCTTTGAAGATGCTGCTCAATTATTTTTTAACAAAACCGCTAAAGATCTCTCCCTTGAGCAGGCGGCTTTATTAGTGGGTTTACTGCCTTCTCCTAATGGCAACGATCCATGCGCATTCCCCCAACAAGCTCTGAGTGCTCGTAACGGTGTGCTTACAAAAATGGCAACAGAAGGGGGGGCACCAGCTGATTTAATACGCCGGGCCAGACGCACCCCCGTTGTGCTCTCCCCGAGGGCCTGCGCTTCACGAGAACGACGCCCCTCGCCCTTTTATTCAGATCAAGTGCATCGAGATTTGGAAAATCTTCTAGGCCCAGAGGTGGCAGGTGAAGGCAATTTCCTTGTTGATACGAATCTTGATCCGGTACTTCAAGACATAATTGAAGCAAAATTAAGGGAATATTTAAGACCTGGTAATGGCTGGGGTGTGAAGCAGGGGGCAGTGGTGGTGCTCGATACACGCAGCGGCGCTGTTCTTAGCCTGATTGGTGGTAACGACTACAACACAAGCCAATTCAACCGCGCTACCCAAGCTCTGAGGCAACCCGGAAGCACTTTCAAATTAATGACTTATTTGGTTGCCCTTGAAAGGGGTTTACGGCCGGATTCACTAATCAGCTGTGCTCCACTTGATTGGGGAGGGCAGAGTTTTACTGCTGGTTGTGGAGGCAGCCTGGCGTTATCTCAAGCTTTTGGCAGCAGTAGTAATACAGCTGCCCTCAGATTAGGTAGACGATATGGACTGGATGCAGTAGTTAAAAAAGCAAGGGATCTTGGCATCACTACCCCCTTAGCTGCAGTGCCTGGATTGGTGTTGGGACAAAGTGAAACCAGCTTGATCGAAATGACTGCCGCCTACGGAGCTATTGCAAACGATGGGGTCTGGCAACAGCCCACCACAATTCGCAGGCTCACAGATGCAGAACCTTGCCTGAATCCAGGCAAAGGATGCCGCCAACAAGCTCAAACAAGATCGAATAGCCGTCGCGTTATTAGCCCTAAACAAGCACGCTTAATGCAGCGCCTGCTGCGTGGTGTAGTTCAGGGGGGCACCGGTAGTGCCGCCTCCCTTGGTGGGGCCGAGGGGGGTAAAACCGGCACAACTAATGAGGGGCGCGATCTTCTTTTTATTGGCTATGAACCCAGCCGGCATTGGGTCATGGGGATTTGGCTTGGCAACGACGACAGCAGTCCTACCACTGCCAGCAGCGCAGTGGTAGCTGAGCTTTGGGGCGACATAATGCGTAGTGCCGGCCGGGGCAGCACTAACTCTGAAGCCCGCTGATGAAATCACCACGCCCTTGGCTTTTGGTGGTGGGATTGCTGCTTGCCATCGTGATTTTATCGGTGGTGCTTCAAGCGGTTAACAGCTTGCTTTGGCAATTGAGCTATTGGTTGCCTGGCTGGTTGGTAGGACCCACCCTGCTGCTGCTGCTAGCTGCAGTGGTGCTCACTTGTTATCCACTTCTACAACCTTGGTTTTCAGCAAAAGGAAACCGTAAGCAAGCTCAACGACCCAAAGCGGCAGGTACCCGTAGTGCAGCTGCTAAACAGAATTTAGAAGCAATTGATCAACAGTTAGCTCAACTACGTGATGCCGTGGAAAGGGAAGCCTTGCTAGAGCGCCGCAGGCAAGTGGAGGCCAGCTTGCAAAAAGGTGATCTAGTTGTTGTTATTTTTGGTAGCGGTTCCAGTGGTAAAACTTCTTTAATAAGAGCCTTAATAAACGACCGCATTGGCGCTGTGGGTGCAGCGATGGGATCTACAAAAGAAAGCCAAAACTATTTATTGCGTTTACCTCATCTGCAACGCTCAATCCAGTTGCGAGATACTCCTGGAATCCTGGAATCTGGCCAAGACGGTTTAGATCGTGAACAGCAGGCTCGCAGCGAAGCGGTGCAGGGCGATCTTTTGATTTTTGTAGTTGATGGAGATCTGCGTGCTAGTGAATTTAAGATTCTGCAAGCTCTAGCTCAAATGGGCAAACGTTTGATATTGGTATTAAATAAATGCGATCTTCGCGGTGAGAGTGAAGAAAAAAGACTTCTGCAATTATTACAACTTCGCTGTGGCGGCTTAGTGCGCACAGAAGATGTAGTGAGCGCAAGCGGATCACCTCAATCAATCCCACAACCCGGGCGTAAGCCGCTGCAACCTCAGGCTGAGATTGAAAGACTTTTAATGCGTTTAGCCCAGCTACTTAGGGATGAAGGGGAGGATTTATTGGCAGATAATATCCTATTGCAAAGTAGCCGTCTTTCCACTGATTCTCAAAATCTTCTAGATAAACAGCGGTATCGCGATGCCTTAGAAATTGTGGATCGCTACGGCTGGATCGGTGCAGGAGCCATTGCCCTAACTCCACTACCTGGTCTTGATTTACTTGCTACTGCTGCGGTAAATGCCCAAATGGTTGTTGAAATCGGCCAGATTTACAGCGTAAATATAACTAGGGCTCAAGGGCAGCAATTGGCACTTTCTCTGGGGCGCACTTTAGCGAGCCTTGGTTTAGTTAAAGGAGGTGCAGGCTTACTTAGTGCTGCCATGGGTCTTAATTTACCAGCCCTAATTGCCTCAAAAGCGATTCAGGCGGTAACAGGAGCATGGTTAACTCGGTTGGCAGGGCGCAGTTTTATTAGCTATTTTCGGCAACAACAAAATTGGGGAGATGGAGGGATTGCCGCTGTAGTGCGTGAACAATACGATTTGGAAAAAAGAGATTTAAATCTAAAACATTTTCTTGAAGATGCCCTGGCACGAGTGGTGGAACCGCTAAAGCAACAGGTGCAGCAATTACCGCCGCGCCGAGGGCCTCGGGGGGTGGTGGCAACAATGGACCCATTCGATCAAGCAGTAAAACCAGCAGAAGATACGCCAAGGCAATGGCCACAGAAATAATCCCGGTTGTAATTGCTACCCAACGGCCTTTTTGTTCTTTTTGTGTCATAAAGACCTGCTAATAATTTCAGCTAATTGCTCTAGGTGCATCGCGCTGGTAAAAGGGTTGCCCAACACAGCCTTTAGCAAAGGAAGATCTCGCCAATCTGGTTTTGAAAGCCAGAAACCCGATTCTAGTAATTGTTTATGACAACGGTCACGCCAATTTATCTGCTCATCTGCTGATTCAGCAGCAGAGTTAAAACTAAGCAGATGTAGATCTCCCGCTAATAAATGCAATGGCAACGGCTCTAACAGGCTTCGTAACGAATGTGCCCGCAAAAATGCTCCCTCCAGTATTTTTTCTATCCCCTCAAGGCCAAGGTATTGCAAACTCATCCACAACTTAAGCACTTCAGCACCACGGGTACCCTGAATGCCAAGTTCACCGCCGTGGTCTGCTGTTGCTTGCTCCATATATGGCAAACCAGTGGAAAAACAGGTGCGTAAATGATTTGGATCTTGTAGTAGCAATAAAGATGAAGGTTTAGATACCCCCAGTAATTTCTGTGGATTTAAAGAAACTGAATCAGCCAACTCAATGCCATCCACTCGCCAGCGCTGGCTATCAACCAAAGCGCAAACTCCGCCAATCGCACCATCAACATGAAGCCATACCCCTGCCGCTTTGCACAGTGCGGCCATCTGTCGCAAAGGATCTACAACACCTTGCACAGTGGTACCTGCTGTTGCTACTACCGCCAAAATTGGTAAGCCAAGTTGATATGCACGATCAAGGGCATCAGCTAAAACGGCAGGTAACAAACGGCCTTCTGGATCAAGTGGTAAGCGCCAAAGGCAATCTGGCCCCATTCCCATAACTGCTAAAGCCTTGTTTAAGGAGACATGGGAACCAGCTCCAGTGAGCACAACCCCATCACAACGACCCTGCAGATTTGCGGCCCGGCGCGCGCAGGTAAGCGCCATCAAATTGCTAAGGCTGCCTCCGCTGGCTGGCACCCCAGATGCATTGTCACCAAGGCCAATTTGCCGCGCGATCCAGCTGCATAAACTGCGCTCAAGGCGACTTAAAGAAGGTGAAAGCTCCTCAGCTAATAAATTGTTGTTAAGGCCAGCAGCAATCAAATCAGCGCAGATAGATACATTTAGAGCTGGCGGATCAAGGTGAGCTAGCGCCCCTGGATGGTTGGGGCGATAGGCACCATCCATCAAATAAGAAAGGTCACGCCACAGCGCGTCGATTTGCTTACCGGCAACATCAGGTTCTGCAAGGGGTTGCACAATTAGGCCAGGCCTGGGGCCGTGATTTGGCGCATCAGCTAACCACTTACAGAGCAAGGCGCTGGAATGGTTCAACAATTCCCCTAAGGAACCCGTGGCAACATCTGGGTTGTGGAATAAGGCTTGCAAGCCATTTGAACATTGATCCTTCATTCTGATCCTTAATGGATATTCCAAACAGCATTTGGATGGAACGCTTGTTGCGGCTGGCAACTATCGCTGGCAACGCAGGCGAGGTGCCGGTTGCAGCAGTTGTGCTCGATCCAAACGGAAAAGCAATTGGTTGGGGCAGTAATCGCCGTGAAGAGGAGCAAAATCCCCTCGCCCATGCCGAATTGATTGCCCTGCGGCAAGCAAGTCGCTGCAGTGGCCAGTGGCGTTTCAACCAGCACACATTGATCGTGACCTTGGAGCCTTGTCCGATGTGTGCCGGAGCACTTGTGCAGGCACGAATGGGGCGAGTGGTGTTCGGCGCGAGTGATCCAAAGCGAGGTGGATTGGGGGGCTGTTTGGACCTCTCCCGCAGTGCTAGCGCCCATCACCATATGGATGTGTGCGGCGGAGTTTTGCGCGATCAATGTGAGCTATTGCTTCAGAACTGGTTTAAACAGCGACGCGGCCAGAACGGAAGGCAGGCAACTCAAGCTCTAGAAGGTTTAGCAGCAGGTCAACATTGCTAGCGCTGCTGTTGGTGCCCATTAAGCCAATGCGCCAAACCTCTCCAGCCAAGCTGCCCAATCCATTGCCAATTTCAACCCCATGTTTATTTAATAAATGCGATGAAAATGCTTTCCCATCTACACCAGCCGGAATTCGAACAGTGGTGAGGGTGGGAAGGCGTAAAGGATGAGGTACATGTAGCTCAAGGCCTAATTCCTCCAAGCCAAGCCATAATTTTTCACTGTTATTACGATGCCTTACCCATGCATTTTCAAGCCCCTCTTCACAAAGCAACCGCAGGGCTTCCCTAAGACCAAAGTTCATGTTTACTGGCGCTGTGTGGTGATATGTACGATCCTTTCCCCAATAAGATTTCAAACCAGACATATCTAAATACCAATTGGGAACTTTGCCCTTGCGGCGTTCAATTTTGGCTTCTGCCCTTGGCCCCATTGTGAAGGGGCCCAAGCCAGGCGGGCAACTCAATCCTTTTTGGCTACAGCTGTACGCCAAATCAACTTGAGCTTCATCCAGCTTCAAAGGAACGGCGCCTAGTGAAGTAACAGTATCAAGAACCAGCAAGCAATCATTCTCGCGGCAAAGTGCACCAATACCGTCCAATGGTTGGCAAACACCAGTGGAGGTTTCCGCATGAACAAGAGCAAAAAGTACTGGCCGATGGCGGGTGATTGCTTCCTCGATACTTTCAAAACTTAAAGCCTCCCCCCAGGGAGCCTCCAATACTTCGACATCTGCTCCGTAGCGGTTGCACATATCAACGAGCCGCAAGCCAAAGTAACCAATAACCCCCACCAAAACACGGTCTCCTTTTTCAACTGTGTTGGCAATTGTTGCTTCCATAGCAGCACTGCCTGTACCACTTACAGGAATTGTTATGCGGTTATCTGTTTGCCAGACGTAACGCAACATTTCCTGCACTTCATTCATAAGTTCCAGGTAAAGAGGATCAAGGTGGCTTAACGGTGGCCTAGCAATAGCCTCCAGCACCCTTGGATCTGCATTGGATGGACCCGGACCAAGGAGCAAACGATGGGGAGTGGCAATTGGTTCTAGGTGCAGTCGATGGGCAGTACTCACATTTGCTTTTTTGGGCAGATCTACTGAGGAAATTGGGGAGGCGTTCACGCAACTAATCAAGAATTTGGATTTGAGATTACTTCTAATGGCTCAGAGGCCGTTGAGGCTTATTTCTGAGAGCGCGCGTGCCATGTGCTCAAAAGGAGCTCTAACCAAAGAGCAAGAGCTGTAGCCAACCGCTGATAGACGTTCAGTTAAAACTTCAGCCATAAGCAGAATTCCTTTGGCTGTAGGGCCAGTGGGCACGCCCAAAGATTTGTAAGTGTCGTTGAGGCCGTTGAGCACCCGCTCATCAAGCACCTGCCAATCCGCCGCAACTAATGCGTATGAGGCATATCTCAGGAAGTAATCGAGATCTCTCAAACAAGCTGACAACCGCCTTGTGGTGTATGCGTTTCCACCGGGCAGTAACAGTTCTGGATCTGAGAGCCAGAGCCGCTGGCTGGCTTCGCGAACTATCTCTGCGGCATCACCGTTAATGAGATCAACCGCTGCTATCCGCAATTCAGATTCGCTGAAGTAGTTCTCAAGGCGATCAAGTGCTGAGCCATCGAAGTAACGACCCTGCTGGTCGTAGCGACCGATCAGACTCGAGATCGCATCCTGCACGGCATCAAAACCAATGGCAAAAACCTATCACCTGCAATGCTTTTGCAGTGCAAATGCTGCATTTTTAGGCTAATTCTGAGAGAAACAGTTACCTAAATCTCGCGGACAAGCCTGTAATCCGCTGGAATGGGAGCAACGCATACCAGCTTCAACCCAATGGCGGATTCAGTGACAAGGCTTGCTTACCAAACCATGCAGCAAGGAAAAAGTCTGCTTGGAATTGCCCATAAACAAATAAGCACCCAATTGATGGAGTTAGTGGCCCCTAAGGCAAATGCTGAAACTGTTCCGATAACTGCAGAAACCCTGCAGGCTCTTCGCAGAAGCATGGACAACCTGCTGGAACGGGATTGGTTAGAAGCGGAGCAAGGTTTATATCCCACCAGCCAATTATTCGACGCCCCCTGGCTTGATTGGATGTTGCGTTATCCATTGGTGTGGCTTGATTTACCAAAGATTTGGGACCGCCGCTTGCGCCGAGACGTGCACGATTTGCCTGCGGGTATTGATAGCAACAGTTTTCCTAATTACTACCTTCAAAATTTCCACCACCAAACTGATGGCTACTTAAGTGATCGCTCTGCTGAGCTCTACGACCTTCAAGTTGAGATCTTGTTTAACGGCACTGCAGATGCCATGCGCCGGCGCATTTTAAAGCCCTTAACTCAGCGCTTCAAACAGGCAAATTTGTCTGCAAATCAAATCAAAATTCTGGACGTGGCTTGCGGCACAGGTCGCACCCTCAGGCAATTAAGGGGTGCCTTTGGTTCAGCACAGTTGGTGGGTTTAGATCTTTCAACTGCATATTTGCGCCAGGCAAATCGTTGGCTTTCTCAGCAACCGGGGGAATTACCTCAATTGACGCAAGGTAACGCTGAAGAGCTGCCTTTTAAAGACCAATCGTTGGATGCTGTGACCTGTGTATTTCTGCTGCACGAATTACCTGCTGAAGCCCGCCAGGCTGTGATAGCAGAAGCTTTTCGAGTATTGCGTCCCGGTGGTGTTTTGATTCTGGCCGACTCAGTGCAGTTAGCTGATAGCCCTCAATTCCAAGCGGTAATGGAAAATTTCCGCAGAGTTTTTCATGAGCCTTACTACCGGGATTACATCGGAGATCAAATTGAAACCCGACTAAACAACGCTGGATTTAGCCAGATCAGTGCTGAAACCTGGTTTATGACAAGGATATGGTGCGCTAGCAAGCCCTAAAAAGGAGCTCTTAAGCAGCATTCTCGAGATCATTTCCACATACCTTTGGTTCTAAAAACGAAACAAGAAATGGAAAAAACTTGTAAAGGTTCTCCTAATCCGCTCAAATGGTGTTGTGCCTGAGGCTGTTAATGAACAACCCATTCCGGGTTAGATGGCTAGAAGGTTGGACCTTCCAAACGGTGTTGATTGGCGGAAGAGCGCTAATAGAGGCTTACGGCTTTGGAGTTTGCCTTCGCACTGATATTGAAGCAGGTGAGAGCCCTCACGAGGCTGCAGACAGATTGGTTTTGGTGGAGGATCGCTTGAGGCGTTCACTGCGTAATGCCTGGAAGCGTGGTCCTCAGCATTTGCTCCAAACTGTGATCGACGTGGAAAGTGGAGATGAAGTGCAATTGCAGGAGGACCTCATCCGTAATGCTCAGCATCTTCAACCAGCCATATCACCTAGACAGGAAGTAATGCAAGGCTTGAGCCGCTAGGAAACCAGCACCTCCCCAGCGCATAGCTTTCCAAAACCTGCTATTTTCCATATTGGGCCATGGCTGATTTGAGATAAGAAGTTTCAACATTTGCTGGCGCTGCAGATAACGCTTCTCCATTGTTGATTTAATTTCACTTTTTCTATCAAATCTTTTTCTTCTATTTAAATTTCTTGCAAATAAAGCTGTAATTTCAACATACTTGTGTAACCATTGTATAGGTTTTTGCCTCTTTATCATTTTCATTTGGATTTTACAGCAATCACAAATCTATATGGCTATAAATGATTGGTATGACGAATCAACCAGAACTAATTTTTGAGCAGGCGCGGCAACTCCACGACCTTCTGAAAATTGACGATCGAGAATGGCATCAAGCCAAATCTGATCGCCACAGAAGAGCTTGCGAGCAAATTTCAGCCGCTCTAGTTCATGCCTTGCAAAAAACTGAACTAAGCGACCAAGACGCCACAGAATTGCTTGAAAGTGCCCTGCGCTGGCTCAGACGCGAACAAAAAGATCCTGGTTGTCCGAGTCGTCACTAATCTGAGCTGCGGCGCTTTGCCATTTGCACTCGATTACCTCTGGGGCTCCAGCGCAGGTCGTCGAAGCATTGCTGCATTAGATATAAGCCCCTCCCCGAGAGGGCATCAGGGCAATCGGGCAACCTTGCATTTCGAAATTTATGAGGCAGGCCAATTCCTTGATCCTGAACCTGCCATACAAACCATCTTGGCATCAAGATTCGTCTTACCCGCAAAATCTTGAGGGGATCGCCGCCGTTGCCGTGACGCACTGCATTAACTAATGATTCCTGCAAACCCAGCTGCAAAAGTTCCTTATCGGCGGGAGGTACAGGTTCGAGCAACAACTCCAAAAGTGGCTGCAGAGCCAAGGTTGAGGTTGTGCTGAATTCACACCAACGCCAACGTTGGGTAAAGCTGGATGCCTGGGTCATCAGGCGCTCATTGCGCAACCATTTGATCTTATGCAGAGGTTGTAACGGCGTCGAGAGCTGGATGACGCAAAATTGCGTCGAATAACCTCACTCCTCTCAATTGATTAACAAGGGGCAGATGCCCTTCTGGTGCCCCATGGGACCAATTGAAGCTATTGGGATACCGGGTCCAAACACCATCAAATTTCCAACCGAGAGTTAGCCAAAGTTTCTCCCAGTTGCCATCACTGCTCTGCCTTAGGCGCTGCTGGATACGAAATCCAAAGCGACCATTGCTGTAAAGCCACCACAAAGCATCAATGTGGGCTAACAGCGCAGGATCAAACCCCGCGACCTCGCTGTAGTACACGTAGCCCCTAGTTACAGCGGCAACTCCAGCCATTTCCCTGAGTGCACTGCTAGTAAAACGATCTGCAATTTCAAGCTGTTCAAGAAGCAATGCATCCTGTATTTCTGCAAATAAAGCAGATGCGCCAACTGGTGCTGGCAACCAACCACCAGGAAAAACAGCCTTGATCTCCTTGAGCATGCTGGAATCAGATGCCAACAGCCGCAGTAAGGCACCGCTACTCCAGGAAACAGCAGTTCGCGGCTGATTCAGCAATTTCTGCCAAGCAAACTCCTGTAGATGTGGTGCCTGCGCCTGCAGCTGGGGCCAAAAACGCAGCTGCTGACGCTCATTACCAGTAAGAAACCCCTCAAGTAGTTCCTCGGGACGTGGAACAGTCAACATCGCTTTAGAGGCCAGTGCTAAGTATCGCAGTGAATGCTTTTCTCGAAAATTCTGCAGCTCTCATTGATGTGCGCAGCCCTGCAGAATTTGAACAAGGCCACATCCCAGGGGCAAGCAACCTGCCGTTATTCAGCAATAAAGAACGCTGTTTAATTGGAACCACCCATAAACAACAGGGTTCAAATGCCGCCACTCAGCTGGGCCTTGAGCTGGTGGGGCCTCGGCTTGGAAAACTGGCGGAGGAAATTAAAGGGGTAGCAGCTGAGGGGAATCTGAGGATCTACTGCTGGCGCGGTGGAATGAGAAGCGGCAGCGTGGGCTGGTTAGCAAAAACAATTGGACTTGAGGTGCAATTGCTCGATGGAGGCTACAAACGCTTCAGGAACTGGGCCCTTGCGTTGTTTGAGCAGCAATGGCCCCTGCAGATACTTGGAGGGGGCACCGGCAGCGGTAAAACTGAGGTGCTCCAAGCCATTGCCCAACAAGGGGGAGCAATGGTCGACCTTGAGGCGCTCGCAAGCCATAGAGGCAGCAGTTTTGGTGCCCTTGGCTTACCAGCGCAGCCAAGTAGCGAACATTTTGAGAATTGCCTTGCTATTTGCCTGCATAAGCAACAGGGCAAGAGTCCGATCTGGCTGGAGGCAGAAAGCGCCCAGGTGGGGCGTTGCCGCATACCAAACGGCATTTGGAAACAGATGCAGACGGCCCCGCTGGTGTTGCTTGAGCGTCCGAAGACAGAACGAATAAGCCTGCTTGTGGAGGTTTACGGCAGGCAGGAAATTGAAGGATTAATGGAAGCTACGCAGCGATTAAGCCGCCGGCTCGGGCCTCAACGCACCGCAATTGCAGTTGCCAATATCCGCGACGGCAACCTTGAAGCAGCATGCGCAGAAATCCTTGACTACTACGACCGTTACTACATAAAGGAGCTGCAAAAAAGGCAGATGGGCTTTAAACGCATTGCAGGGGAGGGGAAAACTGCTGAAACAATTGCCGAAATGCTGATGCAGCTTGAGGGTGCTTAAGCTTCTCGCTTTAACGGTGACGTGATGGCTGCCTCAATTCAGTTTTTTCGTGGTGTTGATGAGACGGTGATTCCAGAAATTAAGCTCACCCGTTCACGGGACGGCATGACTGGTCAGGCCCTATTCATTTTTGAGGAGCCAGACGCTCTAGCACCAAACGCCGTGGGAGACATCACAGGCATGTTTCTGCTTGATGATGAAGGGGAATTAATCACAAGAGATGTAAAAGGTCGCTTTGTGAATGGCAAAGCCAGCGCTCTTGAAGCTACCTATACCTGGAAAAGTGAGGCAGACTTTGAGCGATTCATGCGCTTTGCTGAGCGCTACGCAGAAGGCCATGAACTTGGATTCAACCAGAGCTGAAGCTCGGATGGGTTTTGCCCAATGGTGCAGCCTGGTTGCCCTGCTGGCTGCAGCAACAATTTGCTGGCAATTGCGGGAATTATTAATACAACTATTTGCTGCTGTGGTGTTATGTGTCGCCTTATCAAGCTTAGTGAGCGGTATTGAGCAGAGCCTAAAAATAAAGCGCTGGCAGGCTTTATTTATGGCTTTGGGGCTAATTATACTTTTAGTAACATTGTTGGTTTCCCAACTTGTTCCACCATTTATAGAACAATTTAAAGAATTGCTTGATCAATTACCAAAAGCAGCAGCATATTTAACAGGATTAGGAGATAATTATTTTATAAGAATGGGTCAAAAAACAAATTTAAATCTGGGGGGAGGAGTTAAACCAATACTTGGATTTGTAGGTAATATTGGCGCCGCAGCTTTGCAATCACTATTTGTATTGGCCGTTACAGTAATGCTTGCAGCTCAACCCAAGAGTTACTACCAAGTGGCAGTATCGCTAGCACCATCCTTTTACAGAAAAAAGTTTGCGCTAGTGCTTGATCGATGCGGATTAGCCTTACAAAGTTGGATGTTTGGCGTGTTACTGAGTTCAATATGTGTAGGATTACTGGCGTTTTTTGGGCTTAGTTTGCTAGGGGTCAAACTTACAATTGCAAATGGTATTTTAGCCGGATTATTAAATGTAATACCAAATGTTGGTCCCACGATTGGAACGATTTTTCCAATGGCTGTTGCTGTTTTGGAATCGCCATGGAAGGCAGCAGCTGTTTTAGCTCTTTACATAATAATTCAAAATTTAGAAAGTTATGTAATTACCCCATCTGTAATGCATCACCAATTACGTTTATTACCTGGACTAACCCTAGCGGCGCAGGTGGGGTTCACACTAATTTTTGGTCCGTTGGGTTTAATTCTTGCTTTGCCGATGGCTGTATGTTTCCAAGTATTGATTAGAGATTTATTAATTAATGATTTACTTGATGGCTGGAAAAGGCCATTAGGAGCATGAATCGCCCGAGCCAAGCCTTTAATTGGCCTGCATTGCTTGGGAGCGTCGCCCTACTAGGCCTTGGCATATTGGCCTGGGAATTACGTTGGGTACTCCTGGTTTTATTTGGTGCAATTGTGATGGCTGTTGCACTGGATGTTCCGGTGCAACTATTAATTCGACGATTGAGATTAAAAAGACCACAAGCACTGCTAGTTGTATTGGCGCTTCTATGTTTCCTGGGTTGGGAATTAGGCACAATGCTGTTGCCAGATCTACTGGAGCAAATTAAAACCTTAAATCAATTACTCCCTATTCTTATTCAAAAATTATTTCTACTTACCGGGGAAATAAAGGGCTTGCAAGACCTTCAAAATTCTTTCAATTCCTTAAATTCAATCTCTAACCTACAAAAACTTCAACCATTTGGCAGTCAATTATTAGGCTTGGCCGGAGGAGCTGTAAACAGATCGTTGCAATTAATATTAATGACTTTATTAGCTGTTTTGTTATGTTTAGATCCACCGAGTCATACCCGTTTAATTATTTCCTCAAGCCCACGATTTTATAGGGAACATGTCAAAAGATTACTAGGAGAGTGCAGAGCAGCCCTTGGTGGCTGGCTTGCTGGAATGACAATTTCTGCGTCATTGGTGTTTTTAGTTACCTGGGCTGGTCTTGCATGGTTAAAAGTTCCGTTGGCATTATTAAGTGGCATGATCTGCGGTGCACTTACGTTTGTACCAACTATCGGGCCAACGGTAGCAACATTAGTGCCAGCGGCATTGGCACTACTAATATCTCCATTATTAAGTTTACAGGTAATAATAATGAGACTTATAATACAAAATGCAGAGGCTTTTTTAATAACTCCAATTCTCTTAAAGCATACTGTTAATTTGTTGCCAACTGTTGCTCTTATGGCTCAATTGAGCCTGGGAGCCTTGCTGGGTCTTCCGGGAGTATTATTAGCGCTACCAACAATAGTAGTACTTCAGGTTTTACTTGAAGAAATTTTTGTTAAGGAAATTATGGATCGCTGGACGTTAAAGGCCTACCTGCCAGCGCGAAATAAAGTGGAGAAATAATCAACATTATTGTTGCTAATTTATTTGCTGAAACCGCATATAAAAAGGTCGTCCATGTGAAGTGCTGAAATAGTAAGGCTAATTCGATACGAAGTTCGCTTAAAGCTAAAAACCAAACCGTTATAGCTAAAAATTGCTTAAATCTCACGCAACTAACTCTGGGTTATCTGTTGAACTTTTTGAAGGGAGTTTTCCGCCAAGCAATGGAAGTAATGGCGGAATCAAACCAATGCTAGACCAACCGCCGATTAACACCCCAGTTAATAAAGCTACCGCAAACCAATATAGGCTATCCCCACCAAAGAAAATTAACGCAATGATAGGTAAGATGGTTGAGGTAATTGTATAAAAGGAGCGCTTTAATGTACCAGCTACGGCACGATCAACCTGGTCTTCCACAGTAAGATCTGGCAGCACTTGCTGCTGCTCACGGATTCGATCAAAGATAACAACAGTATCATTAACTGAATATCCTGCTATTGTAAGTAAAGCTACAACAAATAAACTATCAACCTCAACCCCTGCAAGCAAACCTAGCCAAGCGAAAATTCCAGAGGTCAGAATTACATCATGAATAAGACACATCAAAGCCATAGCAGCATATAAACGGGCATATCTAAGAGAAATATAAATAGCGATACCAGCTAAACTAACAATCAGAGCAAGTAAGCTACTGCGCAGGAGCTGGGATCCAAGCAAAGGTCCAATCGTATTTATTTGGGTGTCACTGGCTTGGATCGGGCCAAGCACCCTATTTAAGGATTCAACAATTTCACCACTTTTTGCAGGGCTGAGGGCAACTGTACGAACGCTGATGGCTTTACCAGCATCAAGAGTTTGGACTACAGCATTTGCAGGGAGTGTTTTACGTAATTCTTCCATAGAAAAACTTGCGCAGCTTGGGCTACAGATGCGCTCCACTTGAATTGCAGTGCCACCAGTGAAATCAAGCCCGGGCTTAAGCGGAGCGTGAATTGGTGAAAGCCAACTTAAAAGCAATCCCAAAACACTTAAAATGAGAAAAACAATTGTTAATACGAAGCAAAAGCGCCGGTATTTATTAATGCGGAAGGAAGGTTCTCGCAGCAAAGCGCCGCTGGAGGATGTCATGGGTGAGAGGGGGAACCCAAAAAGAACTCTGGTTTACGCAAGGCTGGATAACTAAGAACTAAACGCAGCAAGGTTCGGCTGCAGGTGAGGGCTGTAAATAAACTTAGTAGAACACCAACAGCAAGGGTTATAGCAAAACCCCTAACAAGACCTGTACCCAACCAACCGAGAGCTGCACAACTTATTAGTGTTGTTAAATGACCATCAAATATGGATGAAAAAGCCCTAGAAAATCCTGCTTCAACAGATCGAAATAAACTGTTCCCGTCTTGAAGCTCTTCTTTTGTGCGTTCAAAGATCAAGATATTTGCATCAACTGCCATACCAACTGATAATATAAAACCAGCAATGCCTGGCAATGTTAAAGTAACAGGTATAAGTGCATAAATTGCCAAGTTAAAAAGAGCATATAAACAAAGTGCCAACACTGCAACAAATCCTGGCACTCTATAGATTACAATCATAAAAAATCCAACAAGTGCAATTCCAAGCACTGCTGCCACCAAGCTATTGCGTACATTCTCAGCACCTAGGGTGGGGCCAACGGAGCGATTTTCAATAATCTCAACAGGCAATGGCAAAGCTCCTCCCCTTAACTGGACTTCAAGGTTGCGCGCTTGCTCTGCAGTGAATTGACCGGTAATGCTTGCAGAACCGCCGGTAATACCAGCTGTAGCGAACTGCGGTCCAACACTGGCTTCACTAATTGAGTTGCCATCAAGCATGATTCCAAGCAGACGATTTGTGCCAGCAATCGACTTTGTTAATGCTGCAAACTCATCTCCACCAATACGATCAAATCTCAACGTTACTTCCCAAGCTTGACTATTGGGCTGCTGTTGCCTACCAGCATCTATTAGGTGAGTGCCTGTGAAAGCAGGAGCTTCGAAAAGGGAAACTATGCGTCTATTTGTGTCGGTAAGAATCGCCTCTAATTGTTGCTGCTCAGATGCCCCTTCAGGTGAATTGAGATTTAGTGATTTAAGTAATTCATTTAATGATTTATCCACATCTGGCCCTTTTTTATCTCTACCTACCAACTGATCTAATTTTGCAACAAGCAAGCGCTTAAGCTTCATTAAACCTGTCATCTCCTGTTCGGTATCAGGTTTCTGCGCCCTAAACTCCAGCATCGCTGTAGTGCCAAGCACCTCCGCTGCTTTGCGAGGATCCTGCACACCAGGCAATTGAACAACAATTTTATCCTCTCCGGAACTAGTTACCGTTGCTTCCGATACCCCTAAGCCATTAACGCGGCGCTCAAGAACATCCTTAACAGCCTCTAATTTATTTGGCTCTATTTTTTTTATTGCACCAGCTGGTTTTATTAAAAGTGTTAATTGTGATCCACCTCTGAGATCTAGCCCCAGCGAAAGTGGCAAGCTACGTAAAACAAGTACGCTTCCAATAGCAAGAGCTAGTATTAAGGCTAACCAGCCTTGAGATTTAGTCATCTCTGCACCATAGAAACTATGGTTGATACGATTTGATTAGGCTGAATAATTGTTAAATTTTCCAATTTTCCATTGTATGGAGTTGGAATATCCTGACTAGATAAACGCACTGGAGGTGCATCGAGATCATCAAAGCAATTTTCAACAATTAAGGCAATCAACTCGGCCCCGATTCCACCTGTTTTCATACATTCTTCAACTATTATAACCCTATGAGTTTTGGCAACGGATTGCTTTATAAGTTCCATATCAAATGGTTTAAGACTAATTAAATCAATTAGCTCAGGGTCGTAGCCCTTTTCAACCACCTGCTTCACTGCCTCTAAACAATGATGACGCATACGCGAATAAGTAAGCAGTGTAATGTCCTTACCCTCTCTTACCAACTCCGCCTTGTCTAATGCGCAGGTATATTCACCTTCAGGTATTTCTTCACTCAAGTTATAAAGAAGAACATGTTCAAAAAATAGAACTGGATTGTTATCACGAATTGCAGCCTTCATAAGCCCCTTCGCATTCCTTGGGGTGCTGCAGGCAACAATCTTTATCCCGGGAACAGCATGAAAGTAAGCTTCTAATCTTTGGCTATGTTCTGCTCCAAGTTGGCGACCCACACCTCCTGGTCCGCGTACAACAGTGGGAATTGTAAAATTACCACCGCTCGTGTAACGCAACATTCCCATGTTGTTGGAGATTTGATTAAAAGCAAGCAATAAAAATCCCATATTCATCCCTTCAACGATTGGCCGCAGCCCGGTCATTGCTGCACCAACAGCCATTCCAGTAAAACTATTTTCAGCAATAGGAGTGTCTAGTACTCTTAATTCTCCGTATTTTTCATATAAATCTTTTGTAACTTTATACGAGCCGCCATATTGGCCAACATCCTCACCCATCACGCAAACGTATGGGTCTAGAGCCATCTCTTCATCGATGGCTTCGCGTAGGGCGTTAAAAAGAAGGGTTTCAGCCACAAAAGTCAGGGCACACAGAAGGCCGGCTTGTTCCGGCAGGGCCCAACCTATCAGCGGGACAGGGCCCTAGCCACCAGCAGCGAAGGTGGTAAGTAATAAAACAGATAGCAGCAGTCCGGGGGAGAGCAGCAGGGCCAGTAACCCCAAGTCATGGGGAGTCATAGATTTAACTCATGTGAAGTGAGCTTAATCGGCAGGTATTGGCTTAGTAGGTAGGAGTGAGCGGATGAAGAGCAAAAACAAACCGATGCTGATCAAGCCACAGGTGAATGTAGCGAGGCAACCGCTGCCTATTAATAATGTTTTCACTGCCGTAGCAATGGATTGAGCTATTCGCTGGCTGTAGTGGGGTGGTCTGTCGCTGTAATAACCAATGATGCGCCAGGTGATGCTGATCGCCAAACCACAAAAAAGGGCACTGGTAAGACTGCCACTCAAATAGCTCAAGGGGCCCTTTTTAACTGCTGCTTTTTCGGCTGCTTTTTCGGCGCTTTTAGAAATTTCTAGCTGGCTCAAACTCACACACCCAATGATCGAATCCATTCTTCCGCAACGCAGGCAGTAATTGCAGTTCGGCGGCGGAAGCCAAGCTGCGATCTAAAAACAAACCAAAAAGGCTTGGGCCTGATCCGCTCATGGCACACCCAAGCAAGTGTGCGCTGCTCTCTAGCAGTGCTAAGCCAGAGCGCACACTTGCAACATCAGGAGCCACCACCTCCTGCAAATCATTACGCAGCTCATGCCATTGCTGATTTGATTTTTTGCGTAGTTGAGCGCGTCGATGTTCAAAATCCTGCTCCTCATTTAGGTAAAACTCCTGCCTCAATTGGCGGCATTTGCTATAGGCCCATGGAGTGCTCACCTGGGCAGCTGGATCTTTGATAAGCAAAACGGCAAGCTTTGGTGTGCTCGGAAGCGGCTCTAGTTTTTCGCCACGGCCAAAACAATATTGAGTGCCACCGCTAAGACAAAAAGGCACATCAGATCCCAGCTCCGCTGCCAGTAGCTGCAATTCCAGCATCGAAACATCAAGTTGCCAAAACCTATTTAGCAAGAGCAAAGTGCTAGCGGCATCGCTGGAGCCGCCAGCTAGCCCGGCCCCGATTGGAATATTTTTTTTAAGCTGCAATTTTGCCGCTAGTTCAGGCCGACCACAATGGTTTTTAAGCGCATGGGCCGCTTTGATAATTAAATTGCTCTGATCCACCGCTAGCTGAGGATCAGAACTTTCAAGCAACACCAAACCTGGATCTGCGGCCTCAACACTGATCAAATCAAATAGATCTATGCTCTGCATCACCATGGCCAATTCATGGAAGCCATCTGGGCGTAAACCTAAAACTTCTAAATGCAAGTTGAGCTTTGCTGGTGCTTTTATTAAAGTGCTTGTATTCAAAGTGTTGATGGCAATGAAGATGCTAAAGCTACCCATTTATCAGGGCTAATTTCCTGGGGCCTTTGTTCGGGAGAAACACATGCTTGTTCTAGCCAGTTTTGAAATTTCTCCCCTTCCGCAAAAGCTGCCAACGTATTACGTATCATTTTGCGTCGAGCACCGAAGGCGGAATTCAAAAGTTGCTCAACAATTTTAGCGATCTGAGCATCAAGCAAAATTGCCCGCGGTTTTAAGCAAATCACTTCAGACATAACCTTGGGAGGGGGCTCAAAACAACGGGGCGGCACTTCGCAAATTGAATAACAATTGCATTGCAATTGCATCCGCACACTCAAGGCACTGAAATTGCTATCCCCAGGTGCTGCGGTAATACGTTGCGCCACCTCCTTTTGTAACAGCAACACCAATGATTGGAAGCGATGGGGCGCCGGTTGATCAAGGCGACCAAGCAGAACCTGCAGTAGAGGGCCTGTGATGTTGTAAGGGATATTTGCAACCACTTTATTTGCCTCTGGAAGTTGCACTACTAGGGCGTCGCCTTGTTGCAGATGGAAGCGCGGATCAGCTCCAAATTGCTGCTGCAAACCCTGCACTAAATCACGATCCAACTCAATTGCTTCAAGGCGAAACAGGGGCTGATTCAATAAGCGCTGGGTAAGGGCGCCACGCCCAGGGCCAACCTCCAAAACAATGTCAGAAGCTGATAATTCAGCAGCCTCAATGATCTGATTTAGAACAGCGGCATCTTTCAGCCAATGCTGCCCAAAGCGTTTACGGGCGTTGTGGCCTGAAAAACCCATAAAAAAAGGCTTTTTCCAGTTACTTATCTAATCACTGTGCAACATCACCCATGCCAAATCAGCCAGCGGATCGGTTTTTGTAGTCGTTGGCTGGGCAACGAAACTATCGGCACAAGGGCTAACACGATTTCAACAGAAGCGTTATGCCAACTTTGATGCAAAGCCAACCAACAGGAAAAACTGCGCTCTAATTTTTTCCTTTTCAGAATTCCAAATGCTCCAGTACCCCAGCCATCGGGCCCCACTCGGCTGCGGGCCTTCACCTCCACAAGGAGCAAGC
>NZ_CEXBMR010000019.1:27757-29053 GCF_982614295.1 Synechococcus sp. | reverse complement strand
TTCTGGTGGGCTGATGGTCATCGAGACGTTCCTCGAGGGTTGGGGTCGGAGGCCAGGGGCTGCTTGGGGCAATCCCCGAGGCCGCTGGGGCACAAAATCCCAAAGGAAACAAGGGCAAAACCCCTGCTAGCACTGGGTAACGGGCCCCAGCATGGGGTCCGCTTTTTTGAGTATAAGCATCAAAAGCGGCCTGTTTGCGTTGCAGTAACAAAGGTTCAATCCCTGTCTCTGACAGGGCTCTCTTGGGAGCAAATTAACAACAAAAAAACTTATTTATGGCTGCTGAATAAACATATTTGTCACTAAATTATGTGATAAATCAGTGCTTTAGCTGCGTTTCACTGGATCAGCGCCATCCTGTTGCCAAAATTGGCTCAATTTGATTTGCAGCTTGATGCTTTGCTACGGGCGGCGATAACTGTTGTTGTAGCCATTGGGCTATGGCTGGGCCAAGTTTTACCTGCTACCGCAGCTGACTTACAAGAAGTTGCCCCCCCCGGAGCGGCTCAACAGTTGGCTCAAGCCTTGGCTCAACACAAGCCTCAGCTGAAATTACTGGCGCCTGCAAATGGCAGTTCACTGGCTGATGGTGAGTGGAACTTGGAGCTAGAGCTTGAGGATTGGCCCCTAGTACATAGAGACGATTTAGGGCCAGGGGCCCATTTGGTAATTCAAATAGATAACGAAGCGCCAATACGGATTTTTGAGGCCACAGCGGGAAGCAGCCATTTGGAAATCCCTATGGCTGAGCTAAGCCCCGGCAGCCACTCAATTACTGCCTTTGCCGCACTGCCTTGGGGGGAAGCCGTGGCTGATCGCCGGGCTCGGGCTAATTGGCGTTTTCAACGACTTGCCGCCAATCCCCAGGCATTGCCTGCACTGAATAGTGCTCAACTTGTAGCAGTGCCTTCACCTGCTTTAACGGCTGGAGCCCCAGTGCCGATCAATTGGTTCCTAATCAATGCCCCCTTGCAAAATTTGAGGCCAGACGACGCCCATTGGCGCTTAAAACTCAGCCTTGACGGCGCCACAAGCATTTTGCAGCAGGAGGATTCCCTTTGGCTCAGCCCACTTACAGCAGGGAGCCATGCCCTCAGCCTTGAACTGCTTGATGGCAATGGTGCCCCCCTCGGGGCCCCTTTCAACAGCTTGGTGCGGGAATTGCAGGTGGACCCTAAAAGCGTTGCCACAGCTGCAATGTTCAGAAGCCATCTAGAGGATGAGGAAATAGAAGCTTTGCTCAACCCCAACTACAGCTCAACTCTCGCTCAACCAGAACCAGAACCTGAGCCAGAA
>NZ_CEXBMR010000019.1:25788-27657 GCF_982614295.1 Synechococcus sp. | reverse complement strand
CCAGAAACCATCGAGGTGGAAATCTGATGCAACTGGGGATCTGCGCCAGCCAGGAAGGCTTTAAACAGCTTGAACCGCTGCTGAATTGCGCTGAACTGGAAGCAATTTTGGTGCCAAACCACCTTCTTGATGAAAAACGCCCGCAACTGCTTGCCAGCAGCAAATTAAGCGAGCTATGGCCCGATATTGAATTACTGCTGGGTGCCATGGCTGCTGGTGCTTTGATCCGTTTAATCGCACCATTGCTGCAAGCCAAAAGCATCGATCCAGCTGTGCTGCTACTCAGCGGCAACGGCGAACAATTAATACCTTTATTAGGCGGACATGCCGCTGGTGGTGAACGTTATGCCAACAGGCTTGCGCCCTTACTTCAAGCCAGCGTTCTAACAACGGGTTTCAGCAGCAGTAATGGCCGCGTTGGCCTAGACATTTGGGGTTTCGCCTGGGGTTGGCAGAAAGGCCAAGGCCCCTGGGATGAGCTGATGAAAAAAGCAGCTCGCAATGAGCTGTTGCTTGTTTCTCAAAATTCAGGCGAACCCTTAGCCCTTGAGAGCCTTAAGGCCAGTGGTGTTCCGATACAAGCTGCTGAAAGCGAAGGCGAAGGCGAGTTGCTGGTTAGCGCCCACCTTGGCCTTGGCTGCCGCTGGCATCCACCTGTGCTCTGGATTGGTATTGGTTGTGAACGAAATAGCAGTTTATTGCTGTTGCAAAAAGCGGTAACTCAAGCTTTTAGCCAAGCAAATTTGGCAGAAGCAGCCGTAGCTGGTATTGCAAGCCTTGATCTAAAAGCCGACGAACCTGCGCTACTCGCTTTAGCCGCTGGGCGCCAATGGCCATTGCGATTTTTTCGTGCAGAAGCCCTTGCTCTAATCAAAGTGCCCAACCCATCTGCAGCAGTAGCAAAGGAGGTGGGAACAGCCAGTGTGGCGGAAGCGGCTGCTTTGGCAGCAGCAGGCCCCGGTGCTGAATTAGTAGCAGCTAAAGCGATCTTGCGCGGCGCCCCTGGAGAAGGGGCCGTAACTGTTGCGATCGCAAAAGCCGCCGCGGCCTGGGCGCCGCAACGAGGCAGTTTGCACCTGGTGGGTGCTGGCCCCGGTTGCATTAAACAACTCACTGGCGCAGCCCGCAGTGCCCTTGCGGCAGCGCAGGTTTGGGTGGGCTACAGCCTTTATCTGGATTTACTGGAACCATTACGCCGCCAGGATCAAGCCAGGATGGAAGGCCAACTCACCCAAGAGCGGCAACGCTGCCAAGAAGCTTTGGCCTTGGCCTGCCAAGGCGTTGCAGTGGCATTGATTTCGAGCGGCGAGAGTGGCATGTATGGCATGGCAGGCCTGGCCTTGGAGGAATGGCTGCAATTGCCAGAACAAGAACGACCTTTATTCAATGTTCACCCCGGTATCTCTGCTTTTCAAATGGCCGCAGCACGGCTTGGTGCACCTTTAATGCACGACCTTTGCACCGTGAGCCTTAGTGATCGGCTTACCCCTTGGTCGGTAATTGAAAAACGGCTGCAGGCAGCTGCTATTGGTGATTTTGTAGTGGCCCTTTACAACCCCCGCTCCCAAGGACGATCTTGGCAACTGGCCCGAGCCCTTGAGCTACTACTGGAGCAAAGGGCTCCCGCAACACCAGTGGCAATCTGCCGCCAACTTTCTAGGCCAGAAGAATTAATCAGCCTGCACCAATTAGCTGATTTACCTGTTGAACAAGTAGACATGTTTAGCTTGGTATTAGTTGGTAATAGCAGCACAAAAATTGCAGCAGGCTTGATGGCAACCCCCAGGGGTTATCCCGGGGCTGAATTGAGTTAGTTATTTGATTATTTGTTATTTAATAATTCGGTTAGCTGAGCCTGGATTTTTCAAA